>JAGAEH010000075.1 GCA_017613225.1 Lachnospiraceae bacterium | reverse complement strand
GTTCGATCTGCGGGAGCCCTCCCGCGACGACCAAAGCTTTCATATCGTCAACCTTCTTTTTCTTCAGTCTGTGCTCTTCTGCTCACAAAGTCCCGGTACAGCTGCTTTGCCAGCGCGTCGTCCATGTCCTTGATCTTCGGCGTCCCGAATTTGGTCCGGAAATCCTCGGAATAGGCCTTGGACTTTTCCACGTACTCGTCAAAAGTGCAGATGAACCTGGCCGGCACCCCCGCGTACACGGAATTGTCCGGAATGTCCTTGTTCACCAGGCTGTCGGAGCCGATGATCACGTTGGACCCGATCCGGGTATCGTAGAGGATCCGGGTGCCGGAACCGATGAACACGTTGTCCATCACCTCGATGCAGCCCACCCGCTCGATGTGGCCGCTGCCCGGCTCCTTCGCGTTCAGCATCGTGTGGATCACGTCGTGGGTCACAAATCCCACGTTGGAGGCGATCTTCACGTTGTCGTGCAGGTAGATCAGGTTGGAGTACAGCGGAAGCTTGCGCTTCTGGATCATGCACTTGTCTCCGATGGATCCGTACAGGTGATGCTTCTTCATGAAGCGGGTCCGCCTTCCGGCTCCCGGGATCACGGCGATGATGGCCGAAAGCAGGTTTCGTTTCATTTTTTTCATGATGCGCTCCTTGACGGGACAGCCTCATTCGGGGCTGCGCCTTCGTAATAACCGTTCATCAAAAAGATGGTGTAAAAGATCATGTAAAAGGTCCCGTGGGTGTGGGCGGTAAAGAACGAGATCACCAGGATGATGGCGCTGATCCAGAAGTAGGCTTTCTTCAGTTTGAAGATCCCCTGGAGGTAGTACCAGTAGGAAAGGATGACCCCGCAGATCCCCCACTTGATGTAGGTGGCAAAAAAGCCCGCCAGGTTGAAGTTCAGTTCCTGCACCACGTTGGACTGTCCGAACCAGACCGCCTTTCCCGTGATGTTCGCGATATAGTGGCTGGCCAGGCGGACGCGCCCGTCGATGGCGCTGCTGCCTTCCGTGCTCGCCAGGATCCGGTTGATCGTGCGCTGTATGATGGGCACGTTGAAGTAGGCCACCGCCAGGGCCATCAGCAAAAGGACCCCGATGGTGATGGTCTTGGGGGAGAAGATCTTGCTGAGGGTGATGGCCTTCTTCTCTCCGCTGTTTCTGTAAAACAGGAAGTACAGCCCCCACAGGCCTACCACCGCGACGATGGCCATGCCGGATGTGGACATGACCATGGCTGCCGTGATGATGACGGCCCGCTTTTTCCTCCACTTCGTAATGCCGGGCGAAAGCAGCAGCACGCCCAGCAGCGGGAAAGCGTATAAAAACAGGTGGGAGGGCTCCAGGAAAAAGGCCGCGGGCCGGTAAAGAGCCCCCTCCCGCAGGCCCCGCTCCGCGTGCCGGATCCAGATGTTGGTCTCGCTCACCAGCAGGGAAAAAGGCCGCAGGTTCACCGTCCGGTGCAGGACGTAGTGCATGCCGTACTGGAACACCAGCAGGACCGCGGCAACGGTGACCACCGCCACGCTGACGCGGAAAAAGATCCGGGTATTCACGGCGCCGCCCGCCAGGCAGATGAAGAGCCAGATCATGAAGAGCTGGTAGAACATCCGCATCACCCCGCTGGGGTGGATCACGGCGCAGTAGATCTCAAACAGCAGGATGGGCACGATGGCCCGCAGGCACTTCTTCTCCACAAGGCCGGCCCGCAGCCGCATGAAGAAGCGGATCGTGATCCAGGGGATTATCAGCAGCAGAACGGTAAAGCCCGCGTTCTGCACCACGCCTTTGTAGTGCTGCAGGATGGGGGTGACGGCCATGATGAACGCACAAAACTTATCGGCAATGTTGTCATTGCCGCTGCCGTAGCGTCCGATGCTGCCCATGTTCTGTTCTAAGCTGCCGATCCTGATGCGCATTCCCCTCTTCTTCCGGACCTGTCCTCTCCTGGTTTATCAGTGCTGTCTCTTCTTTTTGAATTCCTTGTAGCCAAACAGTTTCTGGACTGAATAGGCGAACCAGGGCTTCTTGTCGTCACGCCACCAGACGGCGTCCTTGGTGTTTTTCCAGGAAAACCAGGAAGGTTTGGAAGTAAAGCGGGTCTTGCTCTTGAAAAACCACAGGAGCTCCCCGTGGAAATGCCTGGTGCACAGGCCGAATCTCGTATTGGTGGGGTAGACCTTGACCCGCTCGCCGTAGGCCATCTGGATCAGCAGTTCCGCCACGTTGAAGCCGCACTGCCAGCTCAAACGGATGCTGGCGGGGATGCGGCCGTTGATCTCCAGCAGCTTGGGCTCCTGGGTATCCACGTCCACCATGAAGGACAGCGCAGCCACGCCCTGCCAGTCCATGGCCTTCAGCAGGCGGCTGGAATAGTCGATCAGCTCCGGATAGTCGATGGAGCGGATCAGGGACGCGGTGCCGGCGTCGATGGGATACCAGCGCAGCACCTCATCCGCGTAGGCCATGCAGATGTTGCCCTTCTGGTCCACGAAGAGGATGGTGCCCAGGCGCTTTTCATAATTGACGAACTCCTGCAGCACATACTGGTCCAGGTCTATGCCCTTCTCCTCCACATAGGGCCAGAAGTCCTCCCGCTTTTCGAACTTGTGGAAGCCGATGGAGCCCATGCCGTTGCGGGGCTTGATGATCAGCGGGAATTCCACGGTCTCCAGATAGTCCTCCACCGTCTGGCCGGTGCGGCGGGTCTTCGGGCGGGGGATGTCGTTCTCCGCAGCCAGCTCGAAGGTGCGCTGCTTGTCGAAGGCATTGATATAGGAACTGCGGGGCGCGCAGGCCAGCCGCACATATTTCTTCAGTTCGTCCTCGTTGGAGGTGACCATGTTCGTGCTCATCTCCGCCACGGGCAGCAGCACGTCGATCTTCTCCTCCTGAATGACTTCGATCATGTGGGAGAGCCACTCCTCGTTAGATGTGGCGAACCGCTCGTCCAGGATCTTCTTGTCCGGCAGCCTGGAGGCATAGCCCACGTCACGCTTGCTGGTGCAGCACATGACGATCTGGCAGCCGATCTTCTTCAATCCATGTAAAATCGTCAGGGTCTGTCTGGCGCCGCCGTCGGTCACCAGTACTCTTATCTTGGTGTAATCCATCAGGATCCTCCTTGGTCGATCACTTTTTATTCTGGTTTCGTTTGCTGATCGCCCTCTTAAAGTAGGGTTCGATCTCTTTCCGGCAGCCCTTGACGCTGCTCATCTGCCACAGGAACTGTCCCGTGCTGTTGGCCTCCACGATGACCCAGCCCTTGTCGGTCAGGGCCAGATCCCAGGAAATGTAGGGCTGGTCGATGATCTTGGAGATCTCCTGGGCCATGTCCAGCAGTTCCTGCCATTTGGGGATCACAAAGCCCACGATCTGCTTTCCCGTATTCGGATGGACGGTGAACCGCCCGCCGTCCTCGGAGACCGCGGGAGTGATGAGTTCTCCCGTCTTGATGTCCACGGTGGCAAAGCAGCCGCCGGCTCCGCCGTTGTCTACGATCGCGTCGCCCCGTCCCATGCGGAGGACGGAGAACAGGGGCGTCACCTTGCCGTCTTCATTCCAGACCGCCAGGCGGACCGTGTTGACCGACTGGGGATGGAACGCGCCCAAAAGCTCCGACTGCACGATGGGCTCTTCGATGACCGCCGCGCCGCCCTCGATGATCTCGTTAAAGACTTCCTTCGGGTCCCTGCCGTCTTTCTCAACGAAATGGACGCCGATGCCCTTGTAGAGGTTGATGGGCTTGACGATCATCCTGTCGTGGCGGTTCCAGAAGGCCAGGAAGGTCTCGTAATCCTCTTCCTTCTCCACCTGGATGACCTCGCGCCTGTAGTATTCCTTAAAAGCCTGATAGGCCTTGTATTTGTTCTTAAAGAACTGCTTCGTCTCTTCGTCGCTGACGGCGTCGCAGATCTGCCTGCGCTCGAATTCGCCGATGAACGTTTTCTTTTCCGCGTCGGAGATATCCGCGAACCGGTACAGGAAATATTCATCCGGGAAGATCATGTAGACGAAGCGGTCGTAGAGCACGTCGTTCTGGATCTTGCGCAGTTTCTTCTTGTCCTTTCTGTCCTTTTCCGGAACGAACAGATCGATCGCCCCGTTCACCTCCCGCATGACTTTTTTCTTTTTGATCAGCCCGGAAGTGATGGCACGGGTGGCAAAGAAGGCCGGAACCTTCCCCATCCCGTTCTTTCTGGCATTATCGATATAGCCCATTTTCTATCCCTCCTGCGTTTTGTTCTATCATTTATTGACGGAGTCTTTCCCGAATATCCTGACGGTGGCCTTCTTTTCAAAGCCGGTGAGGGGGAACTCCTTCTGCTTCTTTACGGCGATCTTCCACATCAGCTCCACGGTGCGGCAGAT
>JAGAEH010000001.1 GCA_017613225.1 Lachnospiraceae bacterium | reverse complement strand
GCTGATGAAACAACTGATCGAGATCTTTGAACTGTTGGACCGTCCCGATGCGAACGGCGCAGCAGTCCGTGACTATTTTACCGCCCTGAATCCCGCTATCCAGGTGGAGGTGACGCCGCTCACCACGGAGAAGGGAAAGACAGACTTTGTCCGTATCACCATTCCGGGAACAGAGGGCAAGCTCTTTGGAGGAAGTGCACCTACCCTGGGGATCCTGGGACGTCTTGGCGGTATCGGAGCGCGTCCTGAACAGATCGGTTTTGTTTCCGACGGTGACGGCGCCTGGACGGCACTTTCCGCAGCGGCTAAACTGGCCGATATGGCTGCAAAGGGAGAACGGCTGCCCGGGGATGTGGTGATCTGTACACACATCTGCCCGGATGCGCCGGTGATCCCCCATGACCCGGTGCCCTTTCTGAACTCCCCGGTGACCACGGCTACCGTCAATCAGCACGAGGTGCGCGGCGACCTGGATGCGATCCTGTCCATCGATACCACCAAGGGAAACCGCATCATCAACTGCCGCGGTTTTGCCATTTCACCCACGGTTAAAGAGGGCTACATCATGCGGGTCTCGGATGACCTTCTGGACCTGATGCAGAACGCCACGGGGCGCCTGCCCCAGGTCTTTGCGATCACCATGCAGGATATCTCACCCTATGGAAACGGCAGTTATCATCTGAACAGCATAATGCAGCCCTGTACCGCGACGAAAGCGCCTGTGGTCGGTGTGGCGATCACGACGCAGACAGTCGTTGCAGGCTGTGCCACCGGGGCATCGCATACAGCAGATGTAGAAGAGGCAGCCATCTTTGCGGTGGAGGTCGCGAAGGCCTTCGGCAGAGGAAAGTGTCAGTTTTATGATGAAGAGCAGTTTGCGCTGATGCAGAAGCTGTACGGGGATATGAGCATTCTTCAGACTTTGGGAAAGTGACGCGAAAAAGATTGCAATTATTGAAAATATTTGATAAAGTATACAAATAAACAGATTCTGTTTAAGAAAGGGGAGAAGAGTATGAGCGAAACTGTTGTTGGTATCCTTGGCTTCATCTGTATCATAGCCATCGTGTTTACTCTGTTCAAAAGTCTGACGCAGCCGAGCATCGCGTTTATCGTGTTCCCGGCTATCCTGGCACTGATCCTGGTAATAGGCGGCTATTACACTTTTGGAGATGTCGCCAAGCTGATCAAATCCGGCTTCTCCAGCACAGGTCCCACCGCGGCCCTGTTCGTGTTCAGCGTTTTGTTCTTCGGCATCATGACCGATGCCGGCATGTTTGACGTGATCATCGGAAAACTGATGAAGTTCACCGGTGACAACGTGATCGGCGTGGCCATCATGACCGCTGTGATCGCGCTGGTAGGCCACCTGGACGGCGGCGGCGCGTCCACCTTCTGCATCGTTGTCCCCGCCATGCTGCCCATCTACAAAAAGATGCACATGAGAAAGACCACGCTGCTGCGCATCGCGGTGCTGGCCATGGGTATCCTGAACCTGATGCCCTGGGCCGGTCCCACCATGCGCGCCGCCTCCGTGCTGGGCATGGAAGCGGGCAAGCTGTGGAAGACCCTGCTGCCCATTCAGATCTTCGGCATCATTCTGGTGCTGGCCCACGCTTTCCTGGCAGGTCTGCAGGAAAAGCGCCGCGGCGCGGGTCTGAACAGTACCCTGGCTCTGGAGGACGGAATGGATGAAGGCGCCGTGGATGAGGCCACTCACAACGAACTGGCCCGCCCGAAGCTTTTCCTGGTCAACGTCATCATTACCGTCGCTGTCATCGCCATGCTGATCTGGGACGAGTTCCCCAGCTACGTACCCTTCATGCTTGGCACCGCCATCGCCCTGTTCGTAAACTACGGCTTCTCCGGCAAGATGCACAAGAAGCTCATCAACCTGCATGCCGGTCCCGCCCTGATGATGTGCTCCACCCTGATGGGTGCCGCCGTGCTGATGGGCGTGCTGGTCAAGACCGTCACTCACGGCGAAGCGGAAGTTGCCAGTGTCGTCAGCTGCATGTCCAACATCATCACCCAGATCCTTCCGGACTTCCTGGGACGGCATCTGCCGCTGGTCATCGGCATCCTTTCCGTGCCGCTGGCGCTGGCCTTTGATACGGACAGCTACTTCTACGGCATGCTGCCCGTCATGATCGGCATCGGCGAAGGCTTTGGCATCGGCGCTCTGCCCATCGCCATCGCCATGGTGGTCTGCCGCAACTGCGCGACCTTCATCAGCCCCATGGTGCCGGCCACCCTGCTGGGCGTAGGCCTTGCGGAAGTGGACATCAAGGACCATATCAAGGCCTCCTTCATGTACGTCTGGGGCTTCTCGATCCTCTGCCTGATCTTCGCTGTGATCATCAAACTGATCCCGTTCTAAACCGGCAGAGATCCAAAACTGACAAGTACGGCATGGCGCGTTCAAAACGTCATGCCGTATTTTCTTGCGCCGAAGAGCCGTAAAACAAGACCAGGTCCCGCATTCTCTTTCAGGGCGGTTTTCAGGTTTTACATTGAGGCCGGCTTGTGATAGAATATACTCTGATCCATTATGGGATCTGTCTGACGGGAGAACATACCATGAAACGGCGCGCTCTGTTTTTCATATGGACAATGATCCTGCTGTTCTCGTTCCTCTTTACCGGCTGCAAGCGGGAAGAGATCGACGAGGGCGGCAAGCTGGATCCTGCCGGCCAGATCCAGACGGAATCGGAGGAACCCTGGGAGGACGTGACCGAAGATCTGACGGACAGCTCCGCCGCACCTTCCGCGGACGCGGAGATCGACAGGGCCTGGGAAGTCCTGCAGGAGGCCAGAAAGAACATGGCGTCCCTGAAGGCGGTGGAAGAGAACCAGATCCTCTATACGAAGATCGACGGCGCCGACGATTCCATCTCCCTGCGGGTGACGGTGACGGACATCGATACGGGAAAACTGACCATCGGCGCGGCCGGAACGGTCAAAACAAAGGGCAACGCCATCCCTTTGGAGATCTATTATAAAGACGGGGTGATGGTCCGCATCAGCGGCGGCAATTCGGCGAAGACCGAGGCCACCCAGGAAGAGGCGCTGGCCAACGTGGACTTTTTGCGGAGCATCCGCAGGGACCTGAAGAAGGAAGACCTCACTTCAGCTTCCATGTTTGAGGCCGCGGACGGCATGATCACCATTTCCCTGCAGTTTTCCGGGACCATCAGCGGCCTGCCCACCACCGGGCGGGGAGAGCTTCTGCTGGACGCAGACCACCTGATCGCGTCGGAAGGCTATAGCTTTGAGGCCACGAACAAGGACGGCAAGCCGGTCTCCCAGAGCGTGGAATGCACGCTGCTTTGCTGGGACCAGGACGTAAAGGCCGTCGAACTGCCTGGGGAGTTCAAATAATGCATCATTTTTTTGTGCCTGAAAAACCGGATGAGGAAGGCCTGATCACCATCACCGGCGAGGCTCTGAAGCACATGAACGTGCTGCGGCTTAAAGCCGGGGAAGAGGTGACCGTCAGCGACGGCGAAGACCGGGACTATTACTGCACCGTGGTTTCTGCTGACCGCGGCAGTGTTGTGCTGAAGGCGGAGTCCGGCCGGGAATCGGCGGAGCTTCCCCTGGAGATCACCCTGTACCAGGGCTTTCCCAAAGCCGACAAAATGGAGCTGATCGTGCAGAAGGCGGTGGAGCTGGGGGCGGCCCGCGTAGTGCCCGTCATCATGGACCGCTGCGTGGCGAAGCCGGACGAGAAACGGCTGAAAGCCCGGCTGGAACGCTGGAACCAGATCGCCAGGTCCGCGGCGGAGCAGTCCGGCCGCAGCCGCGTTCCTTCGGTGGAACCGGCCATGCCCCTGAAGCAGGCGGCGGAAGACGCGAAGGACGGTCTGATGATCGTCCCCTACGAGAGCGCCGACGGCATGCGCGCCGCCAGGGAAGTGCTGGAGGATCTGCAGGCCGGACAGAAGATCGGCGTCTTCATCGGCCCGGAAGGGGGCTTTGAACCTGCGGAGATCGAGCTCTGCCGCCAGGCAGGGGCGAAGATCATCTCCCTGGGAAGACGGATCCTGCGGACAGAGACGGCGGGGCTGGTGGCCCTATCTGCGCTGATGCTGGCCATGGAAATGAAACGGGACGGAGATTAAATGGAAATATATCTGGACAATTCGGCAACTACACCGGTGCTGCCTTCCGTGAAAGAGGCCATGTCGCAGATGTTCGACATGGAATACGGCAACCCCTCCTCCATGCATCTGAAAGGCGTGGCGGCGGAGGAAAAGGTGCTGGAAGCCGCGAAAAAGATCGCCGCCACACTGGGGGCGAAGGAAAAAGAGATCCTCTTTACCTCTGGAGGAACGGAGGGGAACAACCTGGCCATCATCGGCGCCGCCAGGGCGAAGATGAGGGCCGGAAAGCACATCATTACCACCTCCATCGAACACGCCTCGGTCCACAACGTGATGGAACATTTGGAAGCCTATGGCTGGGAGGTGACTTACCTGCCGGTGGACCACCAGGGCAGAGTTGCGCCTGAGGACGTTCTGGACGCGCTGCGCCCCGACACCGTCCTGGTCTCGGTGATGATGGTCAACAACGAGATCGGCGCCAGGGAACCGGTGGAGGAGATCGGCAGGGCCTTAAAGGACGTGGCGCCGCAGGTGCTCTTCCATGTGGACGCGATCCAGGGCTACGGCAAGTACCGCATCCGCCCGGGACGCTGCGGCATCGACCTGATGACCGTCAGCGGCCACAAGATCCACGGCCCCAAGGGAGTGGGTTTTCTGTACATCCGGGACAAGGTGAAGATCGACCCCATCCTTTTTGGCGGCGGCCAGCAGAACGGCCTGCGCTCCGGCACGCTGAACACGCCGGGCATCGTGGGCCTGGGTCTGGCGGCGGAGGAGATCTGCCGGGATCTGGAGGTCCACACGGAGCAGATGTACCGGCTGAAAGAACGGCTGACTGAGGGGCTGAAGGCCCTGGACGGCGTTACGGTCAACGGGCCGGCGCCCCGGGAAGGTGCGCCTCAGATCGTCAGCGCCTCTTTTGAGGGCCTGCGTTCCGAAGTGCTGCTCCACGCGCTGGAAGAGGAGCAGATCTACGTTTCCGCCGGATCCGCCTGCGGCAGCGCCCATCCCGAAGACAACCGCACCCTCTACGCCATCGGGCTGCGGGGCGAAAAGCTGGTTTCGACGCTCCGGTTCAGCCTGAGCATCTATACGACGGAAGAAGAGATCGACAGGACGCTGGAAGTGCTGCGGGCAAAGCTGCCCCTGCTCAGGCGGTTCGTGAGAAGATAATTTGGAAGTCTGCCGCAGTTTGCGGACGACTGCAGACAGGAGAGATAGATGGAGTTTCATTCATTTTTGATCAAATACTCGGAGATCGCCGTGAAGGGCAAGAACCGCCATCTGTTCGAGGACAAGCTGGTGGAACGCATGCGGGAAGCCCTGGCGCGCCTGGAAGGGGATTTCCGCGTCAGAAAGGCCTCGGGACGCATTTATGTGGACTGCGCCGGCATCTTCGATCAGCAGGACGTCATCGAGGCGCTGCAGAAAGTTTTCGGCATCGTCTGGATCTGCCCGCTGGTCAAGCTGGCGGATCTGGGCTTCGAAGACCTGAAGGCCCGGGTGATCGAGTATCTGAAGGAGTGCTACGGCGAGAAGCAGCTCACCTTCAAGGTGCTGTCCCGGCGCACGAGGAAGAACTATCCCCTCACCTCGGATGAGATCTGCCCGCTGATGGGAGAGGCCATCCTGGAGGCCATGCCGAACCTGAAGGTGAACGTGCACGACCCGGACTTCTTTGTGAACATCGAGATCCGTGACGAGAACATCAATCTCTACAGCATCCTGATCCCGGGCCCGGGAGGAATGCCGGTGGGCGTGGGAGGCAAGGGCATGCTGCTGCTTTCCGGCGGCATCGACAGCCCCGTGGCGGGCTGGATGATCTCCAAGCGGGGGCTGGAACTGGAGGCGGTCTATTTCCACGCGCCGCCCTATACCAGCGAGCGGGCCAAGCGGAAGGTGGAGGATCTGGCGGAACTGGTGAGCCGCTATTCCGGCCCCATCCGTCTTCACATCGTCAATTTCACGGAGATCCAGCTCTACATCTACGAGACCTGCCCTCACGACGAGCTGACCATCATCATGCGCAGGCTGATGATGCGGATCGCAGAGCGGATCGCCAAGGAGAACGGCTGCAGCTGCCTGATCACGGGGGAGAGCATCGGCCAGGTGGCTTCCCAGACGGTGCAGAGCCTGACGGTGACCAACGCTGCGGTGGAGAGCCTGCCGGTATTCCGGCCGGTGATCGGTTTCGACAAGCAGGAGATCATTGAGGTCGCAAAAAAGATCGAGACCTTTGAGACCTCGATCCTTCCCTATGAAGACTGCTGTACGATCTTTGTGGCGAAGCACCCGGTCACCAAACCGCTGTTAAAAGTGATCGAGGCGTCGGAGAGAAAACTGGCCGGCGTGGACGCCATGGTGGAGAAGGCGCTGGAGACCAGGGAAGTGGTTGTGATCGGCGGACAGAAATAAAAAAGAGCCATGCGGCTCTTTCAATCCATGATGATGTAAGGACTCAGTGCGCGAAGGATCTCGTGGATGTCATCGCTGGAATGGATCGTCAGGTCGATGGGTTTGGAGAGATCCAGACTGAAGATACCCATGATGGATTTCGCGTCTATGACATAACGTCCGGATACAAGGTCGAAATCTGTGTCAAAACTGGAGACAGTATTCACAAAATTCTTGACCTTGTCGATAGAATTCAGGCTTATTCTAACTGTTGTCATTACAATACTCCTTTCCAAACTTACTTTTTACTTTAAAACCGTTCAATAAAAATGTCAACATAATGAACAAAATTGCTTTTCACAATTTAGGATGTAAAGTTAACGCTTACGAAACTGAAGCGATGATCCGACAGCTGAAAGAAGCCGGCTATGAGATCGTGGATTTTTCGGAGAAGGCGGACGTCTATGTGGTCAACACCTGTACGGTGACCGGAGTGGCAGACAAAAAATCCAGACAGATGCTGCACCGGGCCAAAAAGAACAATCCCAAGGCGCTGGTGGTGGCCGTGGGCTGCTACGTCCAGGCGGATCCCGCGCGGGCCCTGGCGGACGAGGCCGTGGATCTGGTGGTGGGCAATCACGAAAAGAACCGGCTGGCGGAACTCATTGAAAACAAGCTGAGCGAAGTTGCCGACATCAATTCCATAAAAGAATATGAACCTCTGTTCGTGGACCGCTTTGACAGCCACACCAGGGCCTTTGTCAAGATCCAGGACGGCTGCAACCAGTTCTGTTCCTACTGTCTGATCCCCTATGTGAGGGGGCGCGTGCGGAGCCGGGAACCGGAGGACGTGGTAAAAGAGATCGAGAGCATCGCCGCCGCAGGCTGTAAAGAGGTAGTGCTGACCGGCATCCACTTAAGCTCCTACGGCAACGACGGCAGGCCGGAGCACATGGGGCCGGCGCTGCTGGATCTGATCTCCCGGCTTTCCGGGATAGAGGGGCTGGAGCGGATCCGCCTGGGCAGCCTGGAGCCGCGGATCATCACCGAGGAGTTTGCCGGGACTCTGGCAAAGGAGCCCAAGTTCTGTCCTCATTTCCACCTGTCCCTGCAGAGCGGCTGCGATGCCACGCTGAAGCGGATGAACCGTCATTATACCGCGGCGGAATTCAAAGAAAAGTGCGAGCTGCTGCGGAGGCATTTTAAACTGCCAGCCATCACCACCGACGTGATCGTGGGCTTTCCCGGGGAAACGGAAGAGGAATTCGCCTGCACCGCGGCGTATTTAAGAGACCTGCATCTGTCCAAGCTGCACGTGTTTCCTTACTCCCTGCGGAAAGGCACCGCGGCGGAGCGGCTGCCGGGCCGGGTGCCGGACGCGGTGAAGGCAGAGCGGGTGAAAGCGCTGATGGCCATCAGCGAGGCGGACGAAGCCGCCTTCAAGAAAGCCTGGAGCCTTCTGCCCAGGGAAGTCCTGC
>JAGAEH010000074.1 GCA_017613225.1 Lachnospiraceae bacterium | reverse complement strand
GAAGGTCTCCATGCTGACAAAGCCGGCGGAGAACAGCAGTTCCGTGTACTCTTTCTTGTCAAAGCCGTACTCTTTCTCCCACTGCTCCAGCTTGCGCAGCCCGTAGTAGTAGCAGTTGAAATAGCCGCGCATGGTCTGGTGTGCCAGCACCTGTCCCCTGGCAGAGGTGAAGTCCAGTCCCAGTTCCTTCTTGTAGATCTCGCAGGCCTCGCCGATGGTGCCGCCGAAGTAGTTCAGCGTCAGGTCCACCCAGATGCGGGTCGCCACGTGATGGCGGCGGTAGGCCACGTGCAGTTTGTAGAAGGGGTCTTCGTCAAATTTGTCCTGGAATGCCCGCTCCGTACGCACGCAGGTGCCCTCTAAAAGCGGCACGTTCTTGCCGCCGATCTTCATCACTTCGGGCAGCGGATCCCAGGCGGCCCGCACCATCTGGCAGTGGTGGCCGGGATAGGCCTCGTGCATGGAATCCATCTTGATCCAGGCGTCGGTAATATTGTTGTAATTATACTCGTTCAGGAACATGTGGCCGGTGTAGGGCGCGCTGGAGAAATCACCGCCCTCGTAGCCTCCCCAGGGGAAACTGTCCTTGCAGGCGTAGACCGTGGGCACTACCAGGCATTCCTCGTCCTCCGGCATGCGGATGATCTTCCTGGCATAGTCCCTGCTGCGCTTCATGTACTCGCGCCCGGCTTCGAACATCTCCTCCGGCGTCTTTTTCGGCGCCGAGTATTTGAACAGTATGTCGTTGACCTCTTCCATGGTGGACGGCGCGGGTTCCGCGATGGGCAGGCCCGCGGCGATGGCAAAGACCTCGTCCCTGGTGGTCCTCACCCCGTCCTCGTACCAGGTCAGCATGTCATCCATGTCGATGCCCAGCTTGTCGTGCAGCAGACTGCGGAAGGCGTCCGGCTCCATCTTCATGGTCAGATCCAGGTCGTCGGCCTCCTTCCTGGCCGTTTCCGCGTCCACGGGGATCTTGTCCTCCATCTCCTTCAGCGCGGAGATCATCTTGCGCAGCTGCATGGTCAGCTCCGAATACTGGGCTACATTCAGGTCCCGGAAGCATTCTCTGAGCTTGTTCGTATAGTAATACTGAAGGATGTCCCGGTTGAAGTCGATGATGTTCCGGGCGGGCCCCAGTCCCTTTTCTCCGGCATGTTCCAGTACCAGCTGCAGGATCTCCTCCCTGTTGTCCAGCACGCAGGCAAAGCGCTTCTTGATGACCTCCAGCTTTTCCTTCGCGTTTTTCTTGGTATGTCTGGCCAGGGATTCGAAGTGCTGTCCAACGGCGTGGAATACGGCCAGCGGAGACGCGCCTTCGATGGCAAAGCCCACGGTGTCCAGGAAATCCCCGAACTGGTGCTTGACAGCCGCGAACACGGGATCGGGAGCCGGCAGGTTCGAAAGCCGGATCCTCAGCCCCATCAGCGCCTCACTGGCAGCAAAAAGGTTTTCCTTTGTCGGGATGAAGATCTCGTTTTCGTGGATGTTTTCGCTGTGCAGACGGTAGTGAAGTTCGGCAATGTCGCGGTCCAGTTCACGATATTTCATGCAAAGATCCTGATTTCCCATTTCGATCCTCCTCTCAGGCTCCTCCGGCCTCATTCAGTACTTCTTCGGGGACTGTCACTTCATCGATCACGTCGTAATCCGTGGTGGCGACGGCACTAAATGCCGAGATCTCCATGTCGATCTCCATTCCCGCAACGGCATTCATCAGACGTTCGAAGACCTCTGAAATGGCATCCGTTCCTTCCATGGAAGTACCCTGCAGACTCAGGTCGTCCGCGGCGAAGTAGTACAGCACTTCAAAATAGATGTCCGACAGATCCAGTTCCACGCCTTCGCCCATGGCGTCCGTCAGCTGGCTCAGGTCCGCATAGGCGTTAATGTCTTCCCATCCGACTTTGCCGGTCACCACATGGCACTCCTTCCCGTTAAACTGCGCGGTCTCAGGCTGCAGCGTCATCTTCGCGGCCAGTTCCGGCGTCAAGATCGACTCGGCCTTGTTGATGTTCACAGGCGGCTGATCCGTAGACTCCTTCGTCCAGCCGGTGCCCGCATTCTGGTATACGACGACCTTTCCGTCTATGTCTCCGGGGACGGCATATATTTCCAACGTCTGCTTTTGGGTGGTACCATAGGCTGCCGCGTTTACAGTTGTCAATACATGGTGGTTTTCTCCCTGGCTGTCCACCGCGACATCTGCGCTTATGGACATGCTGATTTTCTGCCCCATGAGAGAGATCTCCATCTCCAGTTCCATGGTCTCCTTCTGGGAGATGGTATTGGCGGTCTGGCATTTCGCAGTGGCAGCCTCAAAGAGCCGCTCCACCGTCACGTTCTCCTCCGGAACAAAGGCCGGGCCGAGGATGGGCGGATTCTTAAAGATGCAGCCTGTCAGCAGCAGTGCAGCTGTCATCATGCTAATCAGGAAAACTGTCTTTTTGTTCACGATACTCTACCTCCGGGATCTAATGGATCACTCCATGTAAAGGCTCTTGAATTCGGTGTAATAACGCTGTTTGTCTTCCGGGCTCAGATCCAGGAACTTCTTGAACACGTTGATCTCCAGGTATCCCGCGGAAAACAGCAGTTCGGTAAAGTCCTTCTTGGAAAGGCCCATCTCGCTCTCCCACTGAGCCAGTTTCTTCATACCGTAATGATAGGTGGTGAAGTAACCCGGCGTAACCTGGTGGGACCGCACCTGCCCCCGGGCGGTAACGAAGTCGAGCCCCAGCTCTTTCTTGTAGATATTGCAGGCGTCCTCGATGGTGCCGTTCAGATAGAACAGGGTGAAGTCCACCAGGATGCGCACCGCGGTATGGTGCCTGCGGTAGGCGATGTGCAGTTTGTAGAAGGGGTCCTCCGGGAAAGTGTCCTCGAAAGCCCGTTCCGTGCGCAGGCAGGTGCCCTCCAGCAGCGGCACGTTCTTGGCGCCGATCTTGAAGGTCTCGGGGATCGTGTCGACGGTGGCCCGGACGAACTGGCAGTGATGGCCCGGATAGGCCTCGTGCATGGTGTTCATCTTGATCCAGGCGTCGGTGATGTTGCTGTAGTTGTACTGGTTTAAGAACATCTGCCCGATCAGCGGCTGCACGGTAAAGTCTCCGCCTTCATAGCCGCCCCAGGGATAGGTGTCCTTGCAGGAATAGGGCAGACGCACCGCCAGGCACTGTTCGTCCTCCGGCAGCTTCAGCATCTCGTGGGCCACGGCCCTGGAGCGCTTCATGTATTCCGCCGCCCGCACGTACATCTCATCCGCGCTGCCGCAGGGGGCGGAGTATTTGAACAGGATGTCGTTGACTTCCTCCATGGTGGTGGGAGCGGGCTCTTCGATGGGCAGTTTTGACGCGATCTCGAAGACCTCGTCCCGGGTGACCTGGATCTCTTCCTCGTACCAGCTCTCCATGTCGGCCAGATCCACGCCGTACAGGCGGGCCAGGGTGGCCTT
>JAGAEH010000073.1 GCA_017613225.1 Lachnospiraceae bacterium | reverse complement strand
CCCGTGGAAGCGATCATCGCGCCGGACGCCAGTCTGCACGGCGCCATCATCTGCGAGAACGACAGGACCCGGGTGGTGCGCCTGGACGCGGTGTTCCCGGTACTGCACGGCAAATACGGCGAGGACGGCACCGTCCAGGGCCTGCTGGAGCTGGCGCAGATCCCTTACGTGGGCTGCGGCGTGCTGGCTTCCGCGGTGGGCATGGACAAGGCCTACACCAAGGTGGTGGTGGACCGGCTGGGCATACGCCAGGCAAAATGGGTGGAAGTGCGCCGCAAGGAGCTGGGCGACAAGGATGCCGTCCTGGCCCGCATCGAGGAGAAGCTTCCCTATCCGGTGTTCGTAAAGCCTGCCAACGCGGGCTCTTCCAAGGGCGTTTCCAAGGCGGCGGACCGTACGGAATTGATCAGGGCGCTGCAGGTGGCTGCGGCGGAGGACCGCAAGATCCTGGTGGAGCAGGCCATCGTGGGCCGCGAGCTGGAGTGCGCCGTCTACCGCGGAACGGACAAGACCCAGGCTGCCAGCGTGGGCGAGATCCTGGCCGCCGCGGAATTCTACGATTATGACGCCAAGTACACCAACGCGGAGAGCAAGACCGTGGTGGATCCGGAGCTTCCGGAGGGCAAGCGGGAGGAGATCCGCGAAAAGGCCGCGGCGATCTTCGATGCCATCGACGGCTTCGGCCTGAGCCGCGTGGACTTTTTCATGGAAGACGGGACCAACGAGATCGTCTTCAACGAGATCAACACCATCCCCGGCTTTACGTCCATCAGCATGTATCCCATGCTCTGGGCGGCAGCGGGACGGCCGGTGGGCCAGCTGGTGACGGACCTGATCGAGTCCGCCTTTGAGAGGAACTGACCCCATGAGCGACGAGCGGCCGATCGGCGTATTCGACAGCGGCGTGGGCGGCCTGACGGTCTTCCGTGAGGTGATGCGCCGGGTACCGGATGAAAAGCTGATCTATTTCGGCGATACGGCGCGGCTGCCCTACGGCACCAAGTCCAGGGAGACCATCATCGGCTTTGCGAGGCAGATCGTCCGGTTTCTGAAGACCAAGGACGTGAAGGCCATCGTGGTGGCCTGCAACACTGCCAGCGCCTATGCCCTGGACGTGATCGAGGCGGAGGAGGACATCCCCTTCATCGGCGTGGTGAAGCCCGGCGCGAAGGTGGCGGCAGCCACCACCAAGAACGGACGCATCGGCGTGATCGCCACCTCGGGCACCATCTCCAGCGGCATGTACGGCAACTACATCCACAGCATCGACCCGGACCTGAAGGTCTTTGGCAAGGAATGTCCCCTGTTCGTGCCTCTGGTGGAAGAGGGCTGGCTCCACGATTCGGTGACCAGGGAGGTGGCTTCCCGCTATCTGAACGAGCTGAAGGGCGAGTTCATCGACACTCTGATCCTGGGCTGCACCCACTATCCCCTGATCCGCCGCCTGATCGCGGAGGAGATGGGAGAGGACGTGAAGCTGGTGAATCCCGCCTACGAGACCTCCATGGCCCTGCGGGAGCTGCTGGCGGAGCGGGGACTGGAGGCGTCCCCCAGGGAAAAGCCTCCGAAACACGAGTTTTACGTCAGTGACGCCGCGGAGCGGTTCCTGACTTTTGCCAAGGCGGTGCTTTCCTGCGACATCAGCAGCACCGGCGTGGTGGACATAGAACGGTACTGAAAAGCGTGTATAGAGAAACGTCCCCTATACACGAAAGGTGAAGAATGGACAAAGACGTATTTGTACGGGTAAAGGGCTCTTTTACCGGGCCGGCGGACGGCGAGGACATCGAACTCATCGCGCCGGGCCAGTATTTCCTGCGGAACGGAGCCCAGTACGTCCTCTATGACGAGATGGACGAGGCCCTGGGGGAACCCATCAAGAATACCATCAAGATCACGCCTGACAAGGTGAGCCTGCGCAAGCGCGGTCCTGTGGTGGCCGACATGTCCTTCGAAAGCGGAGAGGAGCGGGTCGCCACCTACACCACTCCCTTCGGGTCCCTGGTGCTGAATGTGCTGGCCAGGAACATGGAGATCCGCCAGACCGAGGATGAATTGAACATCAAGCTCGACTACGAGCTGGAGATCGAATATGAACACACTTCCGACTGTGTGATCGACATAGCGGTAAGATCAAAAAGTACGGGGATGTTCCCCTTAAGCTGAACCCGGAGGCACGTTTTGAAAAAACAGTTTGCAGCTACATTCAAAATACTTGTTGTAATTCTTTTGATCCTGGCCATGTTCCCCGTCCGGATCCTGGCGGTGGGCGGCAGCGCCAGCCGCAGGGAAGTGAGCCTGCGCTACCTGTCCAACTGGCCCTCCGGCCCGGAGCTCAACTCCCGCAGCGCCATCCTGATCGAAATGAATTCCGGCGAGATCCTCTTTGCCAAGAACGAGGACGAGAAGCGCTATCCCGCCAGCATCACCAAGGTGATGACGGCCCTGCTGGCCATCGAAAACTGCAAGATGGACGAAAAGGTTACCTTCTCCCACGCGGCGGTGACCGACCTGGAGGAGGGCGGCTACAACGGATATTATAAGGAAGGCGAAGAGCTGACCGTGGAACAGTGCCTGTACGGCCTGCTGCTGGAATCCGTCAACGAGTGCGGCTACGCGCTGGCCGAGCACATCGCGGGATCCGTCCCCGCCTTCGCGGAGATGATGAATGCCAGGGCCGAGCAGCTGGGCTGCACCAAGACCCACTTCAACAATCCTCACGGCCTGAACGACGAGAACCACTACACCACGGCCCACGACATGGCAAAGATCTTCTGGGCCTGCCTGCAGAACGAAAAGTTCTATGAGATCGATTCGACCCTGACCTACAAGATCGATCCCACGGAAAAGAACCCCGAGGGCTTTTCCATGAAGATGCATCACAAGATGATGCAGTCCGGCAGCGATTATTACTATGAGGGAGTAAAGGCGGGCAAGACCGGCTATACTTCCATCGCCAAGAACACCCTGCTCACCTATGCGGAGAAGGACGGCGTGGAACTGCTGTGCGTGGTGATGAAGGGAGACGGCGGCGGCGCGGTCTACTCCGACACCAAGGCGCTGCTGAACTACGGCTTCAAGAATTTCTCCATGGTGGACATGACGGAAAACGTCACGAACTTTATTGCCGGGCTGAATCTGGCCAACTCCATGCCGGTAAAGGTGGTGGGCAGCAGCCTGTTCTACCTGCCCAACGGCGTTGACAGCCTGGTCCTGAAGCTGGACAAGAAGGGGGCCTTTGACGAAGACGGCACCATAGGGAACCTGATCTTCTCCTTCGGGGATGAAAAGCTGACCGCCCTGCCGGTGGTCATCGATGAGGAGGCCCTGCGGGAGCGGGAGGCGACGAAACCTGCGGAAACGGAGACCGCGGGAGAAGGAGAGAGCGGCGAGTCGAAGGAGGGGACGACCAAGAGCCCGGACGAGACGGAACCCGCCTCCGAGAGCATCCCTTCCAGGGAGGAGAGCAAGGGCGGCGGCCTGCGGAAAGTGCTGCTGATCCTGGTGGCGGCCGCGGTGGTCGCGGTGGCCGCTCTGGTGGTCATAAAGCGCGTGAAAGCGAACAAGATCCGCGCTCAGAAAAGGAAAGAAATATTAGAAAGATTCCGTAACAATAAAAGTCAGTGAGACTTGACATTATTAAGCAATCGCTTTAGTATCGATATGTATATATGGTTCGGATGAACGGCTCGAGAGAGTCCGCAAAAGGCGGCACCGAAGGGGCAAAACTCTCAGGTAAACGGATCGGGTCGGGACGAGTCTCTGTAAAATACGTAACGTATACCGAAGGGGCAACTCACTGACATGGAGGAAATCTCTCAGGTTTAGAAACAGAGTCGTTCGCTCTCGAGAGGGAGCAGCGGCTCTGTTTGCGTACACAGGGGCCGCAGGGCGGCAATGACCGCTCTGACGCCAGTAAATAATATCTAGGAGGATGAAGATGAGCGAACTGAAAAGAACCGTGCTCTATGACGTGCATGTGAAGGCGGGAGCCACCATGGTGGATTTCGGCGGCTGGGAGATGCCGGTACAGTATCCCACCGGTATCATTGCAGAGCACCTGTATACCCGCAGCGTATGCAGCCTGTTTGATGTCTCCCACATGGGAAGACTGGTCTTTACCGGCCCCGAGCGCAAGGCTTTCCTGCAGCACGTGCTGAGCAGCAACGTGGATGCCCTGAAAGTAAACCTGGCGCAGTACTGCATCATTCCGGACGAGAACGGCAGCGCCGTGGACGACGCCTATCTCTATTGCTTTGACGAAGACAGCTACATGCTGGTGATCAACGCCGCGAACATCGACAAGGATCTGGCCTGGCTGTCCGAGAAGATCAAGGGCTTCGACTGCGTCATGACCAACATCAGCGGCACCTGGGGCAGCATCGCAGTACAGGGCCCCAAGAGCGAAGAGATGATGCTGGTCTTAAGCGGCGGCGCTCCCCTGACTGCAGAGGCCAAGAGAAACAACCTGAACACCATGAGCCTGGAAGGCCACGAGATGAAGATCTCCCGCACCGGCTATACCGGCGAGCCCATCGGCTTCGAAGTGTTCATGAAGAATGAGGATGCCGAGTGGCTGTGGAACCGCCTGGTGGAGCTGGG
>JAGAEH010000072.1 GCA_017613225.1 Lachnospiraceae bacterium | reverse complement strand
CGGAAGGTGGGGACGGTGACCGTCATGGTCTCCCTATCCACGGGAAGCTCCAGCTTTTCCAGATATCTCACCATGTCTTCCATGGAGATGTCGGTGCCCAGGAACTCGTTGATCCAGGCCGGATCGAAAGGCAGCGTGCGGGCTTCGGGCAGCGGGCTGTGGACGTCCACGATGCCGCCCACCACTTCGCCGCAGTTCAGCTCTTCGATCAGCTCGCAGGCGCGGTTGATGGCGTCAAAAGTACTGTTGGGATCCAGGCCCTTTTCAAAGATGCCGGAGGCGTCGGTGCGCATGCCCAGGCGCTTCGCGGACAGACGGATGTTGGTGCCGTCAAAGCAGGCAGACTCGAACAGGACCGTCTTCACGTCGTCGGTGATCTTGGAATTCTCGCCGCCCATGATGCCGGCGATGCCGATCTCCTTCTCCGCGTCGCAGATCATCAGGATGTCCTTGTCCAGCTTGCGGACCTGGCCGTCCAGGGTGACGAACTCATCGCCGTCCTTGGCGCGGCGCACGATGATCTTCTGCCCCGCCACGGTGTCCAGGTCGAAAGCGTGCATGGGCTGGCCGTATTCCATCATCACGTAGTTGGTGATGTCCACCAGGTTGTTGATGGGACGGATGCCGCAGGCGGCGAGCCTTCTCTGCATCCACTTGGGGGAGGGCTCGATCCGGATGTTCTTCACCACTCTGGCGCAGTAGCGGGAGCACAGGTCCTCATCCCAGATCTCCACCGCCACGCTGTCCGCGGCGTTCTCGTCATTGCCGTGGAGCGTGGGCTTGGGCGGGAAGAAATCCTTGTTGAAGGTGGCCGCGGCTTCGCGGGCGATGCCGATGATGCTGTAGCAGTCCACCCGGTTGGAGGTGATCTCGTATTCGAAGTTCACGTCGTGGAGGCCCAGGGCTTCCACGGCGTCGGCGCCCACTTCCGCGTCATCGGGGAAGATGTAGATGCCGTTTTCCGGCGCTTCGGGATACATCTCCCGGGAGGAGCCCAGTTCCTCGATGGAGCACATCATGCCGTTGGACTCCACGCCCCTGAGCTTGCCCTTTTTGATCTTGATGCCGTCAGCCGGCATGGGGCCGCCGTCGTGGCCCCCCGCCACCTTGCCGCCGTCCAGGACGATGGGCACCTTGGCGCCCAGGGTCACGTTGGGAGCGCCGGTGACGATCTGGACCGTCTCCGTCCCGATGTCCACCTGGCAGACGATCAGCTTGTCCGCGTCGGGGTGCTTTTCAATGCTCATGACCTGGCCGATCACGATCTTTTCCAGGTTCTTATCAAAACAGTCAAACCCCTCCACCTTGGTTCCGGAAAGGGTCATGGCGTCCATATATTCTCTGGCAGTGACGTTCAGATCCGGCACATAGGCCTTGATCCATGATAACGGTGTATTCATGATCTGCCCTCCTTAAAACTGCTTTAAGAACCGCTCGTCATTTTCATAGAGCAGTCTCATGTCGTCGATCTCGTATTTCAGCAGCGCGATGCGCTCCAGGCCCAGGCCGAAGGCAAAGCCGGAATACTGATCCGGGTCGATGCCGCTCATGCGCAGCACCTTGGGATGCACCATGCCGCAGCCCAGGATCTCGATCCAGCCCTCGCCCTTGCAGAACCGGCAGCCCTTGCCGCCGCACTTGAAGCAGGACACGTCCACTTCCGCGGAAGGCTCCGTGAACGGGAAATGGTGGGGGCGGAACTTCACGCGGGTGTTCTCGCCGAACATCTCCTTGGCGAACATCTCCAGCGTGCCCTTCAGGTCCGCGAAGGTGATGTTCCTGTCGATGACCAGGCCTTCGATCTGGTGGAAGGAAGGAGAATGGGTGGCGTCCACTTCGTCCGAGCGGAACACGCGGCCGGGAGCAATCATGCGGATGGGCAGCTTGCCCTTTTCCATGACGCGGACCTGGCAGGGAGAGGTCTGGGTGCGCAGCAGGATGTCCTTGGTGATGTAGAAGGTGTCCTGCTCGTCCTTGGCGGGATGGTTGGCGGGGATGTTCAGGGCTTCGAAGTTGTAGTAATCGTACTCCACTTCGGGGCCTTCCACCACCTCGTAGCCCATGCCGATGAAGATGTCCTCGATCTCCTCCAGGGCCCTGGTATTGGGATGCGGATGGCCGACGGTCCTGCGCTTCGCGGGCAGGGTCACGTCGATCACTTCGCTCTTCAGCTTCTCTTCACGGAGTTTGGCCGCGAAGTTCTTTTTCATCTGCTCCAGGCGGCCTTCGATCTCGGCCCTGGCGTCGTTGACCATCTGGCCCACGATGGGGCGCTCCTCCGCCGCCACGTTCTTCATGCTTTTCAAAACGTTGGTCAGCTCGCCCTTTTTGCCCAGATAAGCTACCCGGATCTCGTTCAGCTTGTCCAGATCCCCCGACGCCTCGATGGCGTTCAAGGCCTCTGTTCTGATTTTTTCTATGATATCCTTCATGAAAGTCCTCCTGAGGTCCGAAGACCACAATATTTGATTATTTTAGCGCAGTGATCCCCGAACTGCAAGAAAAAATCCGCGGTTTTTCGCGGATTTTTGCATAAAAATACTTTATTATCATCCTTCACGGGAGATCTTGGGCGCTTCCCGCGGGCCCTGCCGTCTTGTTCGCGCGTTTTCCCCGAGGCATGTTTTACAGTACCTTCAGGAGTTCGCTCGCCTGGGCGCCGGCCTTACAGCACCTTCAGCAGTTCTCCCGCCGGACGCTTCTCCATGTGCCCCTTCGCGGGGACCGCGTCCTCCGCGGCGTAGCCCACCGGCAGAAGCATCACCGACTTTACATGTTCCGGGAATCCAAAGGCCTTGTCCACTTCGCCGTTGGGGAAGTAGCAGACCCAGCAGGACCCAAGGCCCAGGTTCCAGGCTTCCAGCATCATCTGGGTCGCCGCGATGGCCACGTCCTGCTGCCCGGAAGTGATGCCCTCCTGCAGCGGATTGTGCCACTCCTCTTCCTCATTCAGCGCCAGGACGAACACCACCGGCGCGTTGAAGGCGCAGCGGGTGATGCCCCGGATCTTTGCCAGCGCTTCCTCGCTCTTCAGCACATAGATGCGCTGGGGCTGATAATTGCAGGCCGTAGGCGCGATCAGTCCCGCCTTGATGATCTTGCTCAGTTTTTCGTCCTCGATGGGCCGGTCCTGATAGTTTCTGACCGAAAATCTGCCCTTCAGCACCTGTTCGAATTCCATGGTCGTTCCTCTCCTGTCCCTGTAATACTGCCGGCGGATGATCCGGACCGGCATCCGCGCCGCCGGGACTATTTTAACCGTTTGCGGCGGATTTGTCCAGCCGCGCCGGCTTTACCGGTCCTGGTTTTCCGCAGGGTCAACTGTTCACTTTTCCTTGCAGGTCTTATCGCTCCTCTTTTCTTTTTCACTCCGGGCGGTTATAATATCGCCCAGGAGGAAACTCATGCGCATCGTGGGGATCACAGCCGAATACAACCTCTTCCACAACGGGCACCTGCATCATCTGCGGGAGTCGCTCCGCCTCGCGGAAGCGGACGGCGCCGTAGCGGTGATGAGCGGCAATTACGTGCAGCGGGGCCTGCCCGCCTGCGTGGACAAGTACCGCCGCGCCCGCATGGCCCTGGAGGCCGGCGTGGACGTGGTGATCGAACTGCCCGTGGGCTTTGCCCTCTCCAGCGCGGAAGGTTTCGCGGCGGGGGCTGTGACCATGCTGCAGGACCTGGGCGTCACGGACCTTAGCTATGGCTGCGAGGCTGACCGGGCCGCGGATCTGCGTTCCGTGGCCGCGTTTCTGCTGGAAGAACCGGAAGACTACCGGCAGAGGCTGAAGACCGCCCTGAAAAGCGGAAAAAGCTTTCCGGCCGCCAGGCAGGAGGCGGTGTCTTCCCTGCTGGGCCCCGATGCGGCTTCCCTGCTCTCCGCTCCCAACAACATTCTGGGCATCGAATACGAAAAGGCGCTGCTGCGGCTGAACAGCCCCGTCCAAAGCCATGCCGTCCAAAGAAACGACAGCGGCTACCATGCCGCCGGCACGGCTCTGCGGACCGCGATGGAAGCCGGAGATCTGCAGGCGCTGGTTGAAAAACTGCCGGAGACCAGCCTCAAACTGATGGACTACTCGGTCACCGCCAATGACTTCTCCCCGCTGCTCTCCTACCGCCTGACCGGCGAGACCAGAGAGTCCCTGCGGGCCGCCTTTCCGGATCTGGATCCGGAGCTCCTTTCCCGCATCGCGGAGCGCTTCGATCCCTTCCTTTCTTTCGAAGAACTCTGCTCTGTCCTGACCACGAAGAACACCACCCGCACAGCGGTCAGCCGCGCCTTATGCCGCATCCTCCTGGACCTGCGGCAGGCGCCAAAGCAGCTGCCTTTCTTCCGCGTGCTGGGATTCCGCAAAGACTCCTCCATCTTAAAGCAGCTTCGGGACGGCGCTTCCCGTCCCCTCATCACCAAAGCCGCGGACCTGCCGCAGGAGGCCTATGCAAACGAACTGAGGGCCGACGCCGTCTACGCTCTCGCGGTATACAAAAAGACCGGCATGAGACTGCCTGACGCCTTCCATGCCGGTCCTGTGATCATTTAGTTTTTCCCGTGTCCAATTTAGTCAGCTGCCCTTACTCCGGTCTGCTGGGCCCCCGTCCGGAGGGCCTCCCGCCGGGCTTGATGTGGCCGCCGTAGTTTAAGCCGCCGCCGGAATTGCTGCCCGGTCTGACGTTGCTGCCCTGGCCTCCGCCAAGGGTAAAGCCGCTGTGACCGCCGGTGTTTCCGTGGGCCCCCGCGGTGCCGCCGAAGTGGATCGTCCCGCCGGAACTGCTCATGCCGCCGGCGCTTCCGCCAAAGTGGATCGTCCCTCCGGGACCGGCCATGCCGCCCTGGCCGCTTTGGTTGTTCTGGGGCTTGGGGACCGGCACTTTCTGAATGTTCCTGTACAGGAAGCGTTCGTTGTTGGATCTCAGATCCAGGCTGTCGCGCCGTACGTAGTCATAGGCCTCCCACTTGGCGCGGACAGACTTCAGCTGCGCTTTCCAGGCTGCCGTTACCAGCAGGGCGATCAGAAAGCCGATCAGCAGGGCCCACAGGATCCATTCGGTGTTGAGCCCGCCGACGCGTGCCGTCTCCCGTACAGCCGTTTCCGCGGCCTCCGAGGTGGTCTCGTCCGCCATCGCCGTGGAAGCAGTAAGCAGAGCCAGCGCGTTGATCGTCCAGATAAAGTGTTTCTTCATCGCACCGTCCCTCCTACATGTTCATGAACATCATCATCAGATAGGCGCCGGCGCCGGCGATCAGGGTGATGATGGCGCGCCACTTCCACATGGCGCCGGTATCCAGGGGCAGGTCCCCCACGAATTTACCGGACTGTCCGTTCATGGCGAAGGTATAGAGATTGCCGTTCCACTTGGTGGTCAAAAGCCACACTGGATACAGGGTATAGAAGATCTTCGAGTTGTTCATGCGCACCGAGCTGTTGGTCAGGGAGACGGAATCGTAGCCGTGGACCGTATTGTGGAATATGGTCTCCGTGGTGGTGCGGGCCCTGGTGTTGATCCTCTCGCTGCAGTCCTCGGGCTTGACGTCGTAGCGGTCCGCCAGATAACCGGACAGATAGGCCGTCTCAAAGGGCACCGCCTGGCTGAAATCGAAGGGCTCCAGGGAGTCCATCAGATCGTCCGCCATTTTGACGGAGCCGTCGGCGGGAATGCGCTCAAAGTCCAGGGTGCCGGCGCGTTCGATGGAGTAGAAACTGGTCTCCGTGTAGACGAATTCCGAGTCCGTCCAGGAGCGCACCTTAGTGCCGCGGTAGAGCATGTTCGCGTCTGCCGTGCCGTTGAAGAGCCAGAAGGGGACGTAGATCCCCTTGATCTCTTCGATGTGGTTCTGGTCGGTAAAGGCCTTGGGCAGCAGCTTTTTGCCGCTCAGATGCGACTTGAGGGCGTTGATGGCCGCCTGCTTGTCCAGCTTGAAGGGGATCACGTAATCCGGCTTCAGTTCCCCGGAAAGACGCCCGGTCAGCACCATGGGATTGCCGCAGTAGGGGCAGGTGGTGGCTGCCGTGGTCTTGTCTCCGATGACCTGGCCGCCGCAGGACTTGCAGGAGAACACGCACATGTTTTCGCTGTCCGCGTCCGTGAAGTGGTTGACCGGCTCCGACCATTCCATCTCGTCCTCGGCGCTGCTGCTCTCCAGTTCCTGATTGTAGCCGGCCAGGGTCTCTACCTCGTATTCTGTCTCGCAGAAGGGGCAGACGAGCTTTTGCGCGCCGGGGCTGAAGACGATGGGGCCGCCGCAGCTGGGACACTTGTATTGAATCTGGTTTGCCAAAGAAAAACCTCCCATCATTAATGCACAGGATGGCTGCCGCTATCGGGCAGCCATCCGTCGCGGGGTAGCTTAACTTGGATTATTCGGGCTTCTTGGTGCCGCAGTTGGTGCAGAAGTTGCCGGTGTTTTCGGTGCTGCAGTTGCTGCAGAACCAGCTGCCCGCGGGAGCAGGCTTCTTGGCGCCGCAGTTGGTGCAGAAGTTGCCGGTGTTCACCGCGCCGCAGCTGCAGGTCCAGGAGTTGGCAGCCGCTGCCTGTGCCGCCGCGGCAGCCTGATTCTGCTGCCCCATGGCGAACAGGTTCTGGGCGTTCGCGCCGCCGGCGGTCTGGGCCATGTTCATGCCCATGAAGGCCATTGCCGCGCCGCTCTCGTTCTGAGCCGCCTGCTGCATTGCCGCTGCCTGCGCGCCTACCAGATGGGCCGCTGCCATGTTGGGATCGCGGAGGGTCGCGTTCTTCTGCAGCTCCTTGATCATGGCCTCGTCCTCTTCCCTCGCGGTGACGGAAGATACGCCGAAGGACACGATCTCGATACCGCGGAGCTCTCTCCACTTCTTGCTGAGCACTTCGTTCAGTGCGTCAGCCATCTCGGTGGTGTGCGCCGGCAGGGAGGAATAGCGGATGCCCATGTCGGAGATGCGGGCGAAGGCAGGCTGCAGCGCGGTGAGCAGCTCGGTCTTCATCTGGCCCTCGAGCTTGTCGATCGTGTAGTTGGCGCTGATGTTGCCGCAGACATTGGTGTAGAACAGCAGCGGG
>JAGAEH010000071.1 GCA_017613225.1 Lachnospiraceae bacterium | reverse complement strand
CCGCCGAACTGGAAGTGGTCCCTGCCGGCCCTGCCCGCGATATGGGGCTGGACCGCAGCATGGTGCTGTGCTACGGCCAGGACGACCGTATCTGCGGCTACACCTCTCTGCGTGCCCTGCTGGATACGGAGACTACCGCCAAGACCGCCGTATGCCTGCTGACCGATAAAGAAGAAGTGGGCAGCAACGGCCTCTCCGGCATGCACTCCCGCTTCTTTGAGAACGCCGTGGCGGAGATCATGGAACTGGCCGGAGAATTCACAGACCTGAACCTGCGCCGCTGCTTCGCCAATTCCTGTATGCTGTCCTCCGACGTCAGCGCAGGCTTTGACGTGGGCTTCCCCGGCGCCTTCGAAAAGAAGAACGCCGCCTATCTGGGCCGCGGCGTTTCCTTCAACAAATACACCGGAAGAGGCGGCAAGGGCGGTTCCAACGATGCCTCTGCCGAATACATCGCCAAGATCAGAAAGATCATGGACGACAACAAGGTCCTGTTCCAGATCTCCGAGCTGGGCAAGGTGGACCAGGGCGGGGGCGGCACCATTGCCTTCATCCTGGCAAACCTGGGCATGCAGGTCATCGACTGCGGCATCCCGGTGCTGAGCATGCACGCGCCTTTCGAAGTCAGCAGCAAGGCTGACATTTATGAGGCCGTCAAGTGCTACAAGGCCTTCATAAAGGAAGCATGATATGATAGACGGATTCATTAAAGCTGCGGCGCTTTCCATCGAAGTCAGTGCCGCGCAGCCGGATAAAAACAAGGCGGCCATGCTGGACGCCATCGGACAGGCCGCGAAAGAAGGGGCGAAGATCATCGCCCTCCCGGAGTTCTGCGTGACGGGAGCTACAGCGGGTGACGCCATGAAGCAGCGGCTCCTGCTGGACGCGGTGCGCCGCGTGATCGGAGAGATCGCGGAGTATTCCGCTGAGATCGACGCCCTGATCGTCTTCGGCGCTCCCGTGGAAGCCGCGGGAAGGCTCTACAATGCAGCAGTAATGGTAAACGCGGGTGACGTCATCGGCATCGTTCCGAAGTATGCTCTTTCCCCCGAGGAATCCAGATGGTTTTCTCCTGCTCCGGAAAAGATGTTCGGACTGGGGGACCGGGACCTGGTGGGCGATGAATCGCCGATCCCCGTCTCCGCCAACCTTCTGGCCCGCTTTGAGGAGCGGCCCGACATCGCCGTCGGCGTCTTCTTTGACGAGGACTGGGACGGCGCCGCCGCGCTTCATGAAGCAGGGGCTTCCCTGCTGATCGATCTTTGCGCGAAGCCCGCCATAGCCGGCAGCTGTGAACGGAATAAGACCCTGCTGAAAGCGGCCTCCCTGACCAACGGCTGCGCCATCGTCAGAGCCGCGGCAGGCCCCGGGGAATCCGTGACCGACTGTGTCTACGACGGCCAGAACATGATCGCCGTAAACGGAGAATTGCTGGCTGCCGCGCCCATTCTGAGCGGTGAGGCGGCATGCGCGGTCTTCGACCTGGAGCCTTCGATCCCGGCGGGTAACGACCGGCCGGAGGCAGAAGAGGAAGACAGCGTGGAATTCTATCTGGACGATCCCATCGTCAACATCGACGACCTGATCTCCAGACAGCCTTTCCTTCCCGCGGAGATGTCCCGAAAAGAGGACAGCCTTCGTGAGATACTGGCCATACAGAGCACCGCGCTGATCAGAAGGATGAAAAAGATCTGGGCGAAACGCGCCGTGATCGGCATCTCCGGCGGACTGGACTCCACCCTGGCGCTGATCGCCGCCGTGGAGGGCTTTAAAAAAGAAGGCTGGGACCTGAAGAACATCCTGGCCGTCACCATGCCCTGTTTCGGCACCAGCACACGCACCTTCATGAACGCCTGCGACATGGCGCGCTGCTTCGGAGTGACCCTGCGGGAGATCCATATCGGAAAGGCCGTCATACAGCATTTGAATGACATCGGACATGACCCCGAAGTCCGCAACGCCGCCTACGAGAACGCCCAGGCCAGGGAACGCACCCAGGTGCTGATGGATCTGGCAAACGACGTGAACGGCATCGTGGTGGGAACGGGAGACCTCTCCGAGCTGGCCCTGGGCTGGGCTACCTACAACGGAGACCACATGTCCATGTACGGCGTAAACGCCGGCATCCCCAAAACGGTCATCCGGGAACTGGTCACCTGGTACGCAAGCTCGCTGGAGGATGAAGCCCTGAAGAACGCTCTGCTGGACGTGGTGGCTACTCCCGTCAGCCCGGAGCTCCTTCCCGCGAAGGACGGACAGATCGCCCAGAAGACGGAGGACCTGGTGGGTCCATACGAGCTCCACGATTTCTTCATCTACCACGCGCTGGGCAGCGGCTTCATGCCGGACAAGATCCTGCGCATGGCCAAAGCCGCCTTCGGCACCGCCTATACCGAGGAAGAGCTCATCAAGTGGCTCCGGAACTTTTACGACCGTTTCTTTAAGCAACAGTTCAAGCGCTCCTGCATGCCTGACGGACCTCAGGCCGGCCCCATCAGCCTGTCGCCCAGAGGAAGCCTGAAGCTTCCCAGTGATACCAACGGGAGCCTGTGGACCGAATATATCGACAATCTGAAGAATTGAGGCGAAAAATGACAAAAGTTAACGTGATCTCCGGCTTCCTTGGCGCAGGCAAGACTACTTTCATCAAGGAACTACTGGAAAAAGTATTCAAAGGCAAACAGATCGTTCTGATCGAAAACGAGTTCGGCGAGATCGGCATCGACAGCGGCTTCCTGCGGGAAGCGGGCATTCAGATCACCGAGATGAACTCCGGCTGCATCTGCTGCAGCCTGGTGGGCGACTTCACCGTGGCCCTGGGCCAGGTGGTGGAGCAGTTCCACCCCGAGCGCATCCTGATCGAGCCCTCCGGCGTGGGCAAGCTCTCCGACGTGGAAAAGGCCGTCTCCAGCGTCTCCGCCAAGGGGATCGAACTGGACACCGGCATCACCGTGGTGGACGCCAAGAAGGCCAAAAAGTACCGCAAGAACTTCGGCGAGTTCTTCGAGGACCAGGTGAAATATGCCGACACCATCGTGCTGAGCCGGACTTCCGATATCGACGAAGCCGTCCTG
>JAGAEH010000070.1 GCA_017613225.1 Lachnospiraceae bacterium | reverse complement strand
TTTGCTTCAGGCAGCAGGCTCTTCGGGATCTCCAGTCTCTCGCAGAGCTCGTCATCCCACTCCAGGGTGTTGATGTTGAACAGAAGGGTTCTGGAAGCGTTGGAATAGTCGGTGGCATGTACTTTGCCCTTGGTCAGCTTGAAGATCAGCCAGCTGTCGACGGTACCGAATGCCAGGTCGCCCTTCTCGGCTCTTGCACGAACGCCGGGAACATTGTTCAGGATCCAGCGGGCCTTGGTGCAGGAGAAATAAGGGTCGAATACCAGACCGGTCTTCTCATAGGCTTCCTTCTCCAGTTCAGGATAGACAGCCATCAGCTCTTCCTTCATGGGAGCGGTTCTGCGGCACTGCCACACGATCGCGTTGTAGACGGGCTCACCAGTCTTCTTATCCCAGATGATGGTGGTCTCGCGCTGGTTGGTGATACCGATCGCTGCGATATCCTCAGCCTTAACGCCGAGATTAGCCATGGCCTGGCGGCAGACGTGCAGCTGGGTGTCCCAGATCTCATTTGCGTTGTGCTCAACCCAGCCGGCCTGCGGATAGATCTGGGTGAATTCCTTCTGAGCTACGCTGCAGATCTCGCCCTTCTCGTTGAAAAGGATGCAACGATTGCTGGTCGTACCTGCGTCAAGTGCCATAATGTACTTACTCATAGATTCGCCTCCTTAATGAATTGGATGTTTATTTAGTGCCCCTTCCGGAGCAAAAGTACAACATTTAGTTCGGCGAAATTGTAAAATTCTATTACAATTGCACAGAGTATAATACCATAGAACCTCTGTGGAACGCAATAGATTATTTCATCTTTTTCGCCGGATCAGATGATCACATCTGGACGAAAGCAGGGGTGTCGGCCGGAGCATCCAGCAGACCCTTCATCTGGTCATCCAGCTTCAGCAGGGTGATGGAGAAGCCTTCCATGTCAAGGGAGGTCATGTAGTTGCCTACGATGGTCTTGTAGACGTTGATGCCCTTGCCGTCCAGGACTTCCTTCACGTGCTTGTTGGCTACGAACAGCTCCATCAGAGGGGTGCCGCCCATGCCGTTGACCATGACCGCGACGTCGTCGCCGGCATTGTAGATGCCTTCAGCCAGGATCTTCTCCAGCAGCTTGTCAGCGATGTCGTTGACCGGGCCGATCTTCTCGCGATGGGTGCCGGGCTCGCCATGGATGCCGATACCGATCTCGATCTCATCCTCTGCCAGATCGAAGCTGGGCTTGCCGGCAGCGGGAACGGTGCAGGCGTCAACAGCCATGCCCATAGAGCGGACGTTGGCGATGACCTTCTCGGCCACTGCCTTGACTTCGGCCAGGCTTCCGCCGGCTTCGGCGCAGGCGCCGGCCAGTTTGTGTACGAAGATGGTGCCGGCAATGCCGCGGCGGCCAGCGGTCCAGGTGGAGTTCTCCACGGCCACGTCATCGGCTACGACGACCTTCTCGACTTCAACACCTTCGTCGGCAGCCATGTCGGCAGCCATTTCGAAGTTCAGTACATCACCGGTATAGTTCTTGATAACAAGCAGGACGCCCTTGCCGCCGTTGGCAGCCATGATGGCTTCATATACCTGGTCGGGAGTGGGGGAAGTGAACACAGCGCCTGCTACGGCACCATCCAGCATGCCCTTGCCGACAAAGCCGCCGTGGGCCGGCTCATGGCCGCTGCCGCCGCCGGAGATCAGGGCTACCTTGCCCTCGGAGCCGCCGGCACGTACAAGCACTTCCAGTCCTTCCAGACGACGAACATACTTGGGATATGCCGCGACCATTCCGTCGAGCATCTCGTCCACGATGTTATCGATCTCGTTGATCAGTTTCTTCATGACAGATTCCTCCTTAATGAATAGTAACTAAGAATATCACCAGCCGTTGCCGGCGTGGCTGCAAAATGATGAGAGCTTACAGTTTGCTCTCGTTCCGGGCATCCTCCGCTGACGCGATGATGCTCTCCAGATCCTCGCCGCCGGCGGCTTCCACTGCCGCTACGATGGCGCCTTCCACGACGGGAGCGTCCGCGATGCGGTACTTCCCCTCTTCATCCTCCAAAAGCTCGATGGCAGTTTCGGCGCTCATGATCGCGCTGCCCAGATCACACAGGATCACCACGCCGTCGCCCTGGTCGACTGCCTGGATGGCTTCCATGATGCGGGTGGCATCGGTGCCGATCTCGCCGTCTTCCAGACCGCCCGCGGCGCGGATCCCGTCAAAGCCGGGGGCCATCTGCGAGGCCAGATCCTTCACGCCTTCCGCGATCTTCCAGCTATGTGATACGATGACAAGTCCTACCATAAGACACCTTCCTTATTATGCCTTTACGAAATCGCGGATGGTCTCCAGGGTCAGGGTCGCGGAAGTCGCGCCGGGATCCTGATGGCCGATGCTGCGCTCGCCCAGATAGCTGGCGCGGCCCTTGGTAGCGATGATGGTCTTGGTAAATTCGATGCCTTCGTTGGCCGCCTTGCAGGCCTCCTCCAGGCCGGCTCCCATGTCAGCGCCGCCCTCGATGGCCGCGGTGTAGGCATCCAGTGCCGGGATCAGGGCATCCAGCATGGTCTTCTCGCCCTTGACTGCCTTGCCGCGCTTCTGGATGCCGGCGATGGCGGCCTCCAGCGCTGCCTTGAAATCTTCCGCAGTCATTTCGGTCTTTCCTGCCATGACTTTGCCTGCCTCCATGTAAGCAGTGCCGTACAGCGGGCCGGAAGCGCCGCCCACGGTGGACAGCAGGGTCATGCCGGCCTTCTTTAAAGCCGCACCGATGTCCTCCAGGTCCGAAGGCACCTTCTCTGCTACCGCATGGAAGCCGCGGGTCATGTTGATGCCATGGTCCGCATCGCCGATCTCACGGTCGAGATCTGTTAAGAAATCTTTGTTTTCAGTGATGGTCTCTCCGATCTTGGTAAGACATTCATACACTCTGGACATATAACTCTCCTTCCGGCGCGGAACGCGCTTTTCGGCACAGCTTTTTGAGGTCCGCGCCCGGCAAGCCCTTTCCCGCCACTCTATGAATAATAAATTAACTTGATTTTATCACGTTCCGGAAAGATTGCAATGATAAAAGATAAACAAATGCTTTATTTTTGTCACTTCACTAAAAAAAGTTTAGCGAAGGCCGCCTTTTGCGCACGAAAGGAAAGCAAAAAGCTTTTGCAGGGCAGATCACAGAGTAAGAAAAAAGGCGGAAGACCTTCGTGCAAGCACGAGCTCTCCGCCTTTTCCTTCCTCTTCTGCCCTGCGGCAGTTTTTTATTTTTGGACAATATTTACGATCTTTCCGGGCACGTAGATCTCTTTGACGATGGTCCCGGTGAGCTTGCTCTCCACGGCGGCGCGGCCCGCGGCCAGAGCCTCTTCCTTGGAGGCGTCCCTGGCGATGGTGATGGTGGCGCGCACCTTGCCGTTGATCTGCACGGCGATCTCGATCACGTCGTCCACGGTCTTGGCGGGGTCGAAGACCGGCCAGCCTGCCGCGGCGGCGAATGTCTTACCGTCGGGGTTCATGCCCATGGCCTCCCAGATCTCCTCCGCGATGTGCGGTGCGAAGGGCGCCAGCAGCCTGATGAAATCGGTCAGGGCTTCCTTCGGAATGCTGCCCGCCTTGTAGAAGTCGTTGATCAGGGCCATCATCGCCGCGATGGCGGTGTTGAACTTCATGCTCTCGATGTCTTCGCTGACCTTCTTGATGGTCTTGTGGACCTTGGTCTCCAGGGCCTTGTCATAGGACGGCGCATTGGCGATGTCCGTCAGGCCCGCGACACGCTCCAGGAAGCGCTTGCAGCCCTTCATGGACTCTTCGCTCCAGGGCGCGGCGCTGCCGTAGTCGCCCATGAACAGCACGTATACGCGAAGGGTATCGGCGCCGAAGTCCCGCACGATGTCGGTGGGATCCACCACGTTCCCCTTGGACGTGCTCATCTTCTCGCCGTCCGGCCCCAGGATCAGGCCCTGATAGCTGCGCTTCGCGTAGGGCTCGGGGGTGCTCACCTCTCCGATGTCATACAGGAAGTGATGCCAGAAGCGGGAATACAGCAGATGGCGGGTCACATGCTCCATGCCGCCGTTGTAGTGG
>JAGAEH010000004.1 GCA_017613225.1 Lachnospiraceae bacterium | reverse complement strand
GATCAACGAGGTCACTGCCAGCCTAACAGTGGCGCAGCTGCTGTTCCTGGAATCCGAAGATCCCGGCAAGGATATCCAGCTCTATATCAACAGCCCCGGCGGTTCCGTGACAGCGGGCATGGCGATCTATGATACGATGCAGTACATCAAGTGCGACGTGTCCACCATCTGCATCGGCATGGCGGCCAGCATGGGCGCTTTCCTGCTGGCAGGCGGTGCGAAGGGCAAACGCTTTGCGCTGCCCAACGCCGAGATCATGATCCACCAGCCCTCGGGCGGAGCCCAGGGACAGGCGTCGGATGTCCACATCGCTGCAGAGCACATCCTGAAGATCCGCAAGCGCCTGAACGAGATCCTGGCGGAGAATACCGGCAAGCCGCTGGAGACCATCGAGCGCGACACCGACCGCGACAACTTCATGAGTCCGGACGAAGCCGTGGAATACGGCCTGATCGACAAGGTCATCAAAAACCGCTGAGGTTGATCTATGAGCAAAGATACGAACATACCCTGCACCTGTGCGTTCTGCGGAAAGAGCCAGTTCCAGGCCCGGAAGATGATCGCGGGCCTGTATGAGGGCATCTATATCTGCGACGAATGTGCCGAGCTCTGCGCGGAGATGATCGAAGAGGAGTTCCGCTACGACGACGGCGACGAACGCGGCGACCGGGATATCCGCTTCAGCTTAAAAAAGCCGCGGGAGATCAAGGAGTTTCTGGACAAGTACGTGATCGGTCAGGAAGAGGCCAAAAAGGTCCTGGCGGTGGCAGTGTACAACCACTACAAGCGGATCGACGCGGGCTACGACAAATCCGATGACGTGGAGCTCACCAAGAGCAACATCCTAATGATCGGTCCCACCGGTTCCGGTAAGACCTATCTGGCCCAGACCATTGCCCGTTATCTGGATGTGCCCTTTGCCATCGCGGATGCTACCACGCTGACCGAAGCCGGCTATGTGGGCGAGGATGTGGAGAACATCCTGCTGAAGCTGATCCAGGCTGCAGATTACGATCTGAAGCGCGCCGAAGTGGGCATCGTCTATATCGATGAGATCGACAAGATCTCCAAGAAGTCGGAAAACGTGTCCATCACCCGTGACGTCTCCGGAGAAGGCGTGCAGCAGGCTCTGTTAAAGATCGTGGAAGGCACGGATGCCTCCGTTCCGCCCCAGGGCGGCAGAAAGCATCCCCAGCAGGAGATGTACCACATCAACACTTCCAACATCCTGTTCATCTGCGGCGGCGCCTTTGACGGCCTGGAGAAGATCATTGAGAACCGCCTGGGAGCCAATTCCATCGGCTTCAACGCGGAGATCCGCGACAAACAGGACGTGGAGATCGGCGAACTGCTGCGGCAGGTCCTGCCCCAGGATCTGATCAAATTCGGCCTGATCCCGGAATTCGTGGGCCGCGTCCCGGTGTCCGTCTCTCTGGACATGCTGGACGAGGAAGCCTTAAAGCGCATCCTGACCGAGCCGAAGAACGCCCTGATCAAGCAGTATCAGAAGATCTTCGAAATGGACCACGTGAAGCTCACCTTTACGGAGGAAGCCATTGCCGAGATCGCCAGGGAGGCCTTCGCCAGGAAGATCGGCGCCCGCGGCCTGAAGTCTATCATCGAGAAGGCTCTGACCGACACGATGTACGACATTCCCTCCCACGAGGACGTGGGCGAGTGCGAAGTCACCGCCGACGTGATCCGGGGAATTGGAGAGCCGGAAGTGAAGCTGCGGAAGGATCCCGTCAACAAGAAGAAACGTCCGGAATCGGCGATCTGACAGCGTGAAACGGACCCCGAAAGACCAGCCAAGGCTGTTGCATGAACTGCAGCGGCCTTACTGCGTATTAAAAGGAGGAAGTCATGAGGCTGCCCTTGGTAGCGCTTAGAAATCTGGTAGTCATGCCGAAGATGCTGCTGCACTTTGACATCAACCGTCCCAAATCCGTCGCGGCGGTGGAACGGGCGATGGTCAACGACCAGAAGCTCTTTCTGGTATGCCAGAAGGACGAAAAAGTGAATGATCCGGGACTGGATGACCTGGCAGATTTCGGCACCATCGCCGAGATCCGTCAGCTGATCCGTCTGCCCAACAACCTGATCCGCGTCCTGGTGGAGGGAGAGGTCCGGGCGGAGCTGGTGGACCTGATCCCCGGCGAGCCTTTTCTGCAGGCCGAGGCCGAGGAGGCGCCTTTCATCAACGATATCAGCGACGCCAACGAGGGCGAAGCGCTGTTCCGCCTGCTGCGGGAATCCGTGGAAGGCTATGCCGACCTGATCCCGGGCATGGGGGATACGGTGCTGCGGCACCTGCTGCCCATCGACAGGCTCCCGGATTTCGTGGATCAGACGGCCATCCGCCTGAACTTCCCGGTGCCTGCCCGCCAGCAGCTGCTGAACACCACTTCCACCTATCTGCGGGCAAGGATGCTTTTGAACATTCTTCAGAACGAGATCAGCATCAACTCCATGAAGAATGACATCAACAATAAAGTCAAACAGCGGCTGGACACCAACCAGCGGGAGTACGTGCTGCGGGAGCAGATGCGCACCATCAAGGAGGCCCTGGGAGAGGACGAAAAGTCCGACGCGGCCCAGTTCGAGGAGCAGTGCGACGCGCTGACCGCTTCGGACGAGGTGAAGAACAAGATCCGCAAGGAGATCCGCCGCTTTTCCATGATCCCCTCCGGCAGCCAGGAGGGCACGGTGAGCCGCACCTACATCGAAACGCTGCTGGAGCTCCCCTGGGATAAGACGGAGCCGGAAAACGGCGACATCGCCCGGGCCAAGAAGATCCTGGACGAGGACCACTATGGCATGGAGAACATCAAGGAGCGCATTCTGGAGTATCTGGCGGTGCGCAGGTTCACCGGCGAGACCGGCGGTTCCATCCTCTGCCTGGTGGGTCCTCCCGGCACCGGAAAGACCTCCGTGGCCAAGTCCGTGGCCCGCGCGCTGGACAAGAAATACGTGCGGGTGAGCCTGGGCGGCGTCCGGGACGAGGCGGAGATCCGGGGACACAGGCGCACCTACATCGGCGCCATGCCCGGCCGCATCGCCGTGGGCTTAAAGCAGGCCGGCGTGGCCAACCCGCTGATGCTCTTGGACGAGGTGGACAAGGTCAGTTCCGACTACAAGGGGGATACTTCCTCCGCCCTGCTGGAGGTGCTGGATTCCGAACAGAACATGCACTTTTCGGACCACTATGTGGAACTGCCCATCGATCTGTCCCGGGTGCTGTTCATCGCCACGGCCAACACCACGGAGACCATCCCGCGGCCCCTGCTTGACCGCATGGAGATGATCGAGCTCTCAAGCTATACGGAAAATGAGAAGCTGCACATCGCCAAGGATTTCCTGGTGGCGAAGCAGTTAAAAAAGAACGGCCTGAAGGAGAATCAGCTGAAGTTCTCCGACGGCGCCTTAAAGAAGATCATCCACAACTACACCCGGGAGGCCGGCGTGCGGAACCTGGAGCGGAGGATCGGCGACATCTGCCGCAAGTCCGCGCGGGAGATCCTGGAGCACGGCCACGCCGGGGTAAGGGTGACGGAAAAGAACGTGGAAAAATACCTGGGGAAGGAGAAGTTCTCCTTTGACGACGAGACCTACGAGCCCCAGGTGGGCATCGTCCGCGGCCTGGCCTGGACCAGCGTGGGAGGCGACACCCTGCAGATCGAAGTCAACGTCATGCCCGGCACCGGCAAGCTGCAGCTCACCGGCAAGCTGGGGGACGTGATGCAGGAATCCGCCAGGGCGGGCATCAGCTACATCCGCTCCGTAGGCGCGGAGTACGGCATCGAGGACGACTATTTCGACAAACACGACCTGCACCTGCACATTCCGGAAGGAGCGGTGCCCAAGGACGGTCCTTCCGCCGGCATCACCATGGCGTCGGCGGTGCTGTCCGCCGTCACCGGTAAAAAGGTGGACGGTAAGGTGGCCATGACCGGCGAGATCACGCTGCGGGGCCGTGTCCTGCCCGTGGGCGGCTTAAAGGAAAAGCTGCTGGCGGCCAAGATGGCAGGCATCAAAAGGGTGATCGTCCCGGCCAAAAACCGGCCCGACATCGAGGAACTCTCCAAGGAGATCACCGGCGGCCTGGACCTGGTTTACGTGGAGGACATGAAGGAAGTGATCGCCCCGGCCTTTGTGAAGGACGAAGCGGAAAAGGGGAAGAAAAATGGTCATTAAGCAAGCCGAACTGGAGACCGTCTGCGGCATCACCAGCACCTTCCCGGTCAACACCTGTCCCGAATTTGCCTTCGCGGGCAAATCCAATGTGGGGAAGTCCTCGCTGATCAACGCGCTCTTAAACCGCAAGTCCCTGGCCAGGACGTCCTCCACGCCGGGGAAGACCCAGACCGTCAACTTCTATAAAGTCAACAGGGCCTTCTATTTCGTGGATCTGCCGGGCTACGGCTATGCCAAGGTGGCGAAGACCTCCCGGGAGAAGTGGGGAAAGATGATCGAGCGCTACCTGCACGGTTCGCCCATGCTGAAGCAGGTGTTCCTGCTGATCGACATCCGCCACGAGCCCGGGGAGAACGACCGCCTGATGTACGACTGGATCGTCAAAAACGGCTACAGGCCCGTGGTGATCGCCACGAAGAAGGACAAGATCAAGCGCAGCCAGGTGGGCAAACAGACGGCGCTGATCCGCCGGACGCTGGGAATGGCGCCGGAGGACGTACTGATCCCCTTCTCGGCGGAGACGAAGGACGGGAAAGAGGAGATCTACAGGCTGCTGGAAGCGGGGCTGAAGCCCGAGGCCGCGGAAGAGGAAACGGAGCCTGAAGTGCGGCAGGAGGCGGAAGCTTCTGCCGGACCGGAAAAGACGAAGGAGGCTGCTCCCGCGCAGGAGGAGACGACATGAGCGAAACAGAAAAACCCGCCCAGAGCGGAGCAAAGAAGAAAAAGAAGAAGAAATCGCCGGTGATCCTGCTGATCCTGATGATCATCAGTCTGGGCGTTTTCGGCTTTTCGGCCTATAAGATCATCAGCCAGAAGGTGGAGGACAACGAGGCGGAGGAGGCCTACGAGGAGATCGACAAGATCGCCGGAATGGACAAGGACGACGACACCCGGGAGACCATGATGGCGGAGCCGGACGAGGAATACAAGGCCAGGTATCAGGAACGGCATCAGAGCGACGCCCATCTGGCCGAGGACGAATTCCGGGCGGTGCCCATCAGCATCGTGGATTTCGAGGCGCTTTGGAAGAAGAACAGGGACGTCCGGGCCTGGATCCAGATGGAGGATTCTGTCATCAATTATCCGGTGGCCCAGGCGGAGGACAACAATGCCTACCTGCGCCACCTGCTGAACGGCAGCTATCACCGCTTCGGCACGCTGTTCTTCGACTACCGCAACGATCTGACCGGGGACAAGCTGAACGACGACATCACCATCATCTACGGCCACAACATCCGGGCCGGTGACATGTTCCATACGCTTCAGTTCTTCACCAGCCAGAGCTTCTATGAAAACCACCGCTACTGCGTGCTGTACATGCCGAACGGCGTTTACCGCATAGACTTTTTCGCCATGGTGATCATCGGCGAGTACGACCAGCTGCTGTTTGAGTATCCGGAAAATGCCCAGGGCTTCCTGGACAGGCTGAAGTCACGGTCCATCTTCAAATCCACCGTGGAAGTGACGCCGGAGGACAAGATCGTGGGGCTGTTCACCTGCACCAACGAGGACCACAGCGAACGGTACATCCTGTACGGCAGGGTGGTCCCGCTGATCGTACCGGACCAGCAGACGACGGAATCGACGGAATGACACTTTTTGCTTGACTTTGGATTGCTTGGATTATAATATTAATCCAAATGGCCCCTGCGGAGCATGTGCCGAAAAGAGGATCTATAAATTGGAAAAAGAAAACTTCATGGAAGAGTTAAACAAGCTGGTCGAGCTTGGAAAGTCCAAGGACAACACGCTGAACATCAACGAGATCCGCGACTTTTTTAAGGGGGAGACCCTCTCGGAAGAGCAGACCGACTTTATCTGCAGCTACCTGGAAGGGAAGGATGTGGACGTTCTCCGTGTGGTGACGGACGAGCTGACACCGGAGGAGAGCATCATCCTGGCGGATGACGACGACTTCAAGCCGGACGACGAGGACGGCGAGGAGGACATCGACATCGACGCCATCGACATCCTGGACGGGATCGGCACCGAGGACCCTGTCCGCATGTACCTGAAGGAGATCGGCACCGTGCCGCTGCTCACCGCGGACGAGGAGCTGGATCTGGCCAAGAAGAAATCCGCCGGCGACGAGGCCGCCAAGCAGCGCCTGATCGAGGCCAACCTGCGTCTGGTGGTCAGCATCGCCAAGCGCTACACCGGCCGGGGCATGAGCTTCCTGGATCTGGTGCAGGAGGGCAATCTTGGGCTGATCAAGGGCGTGGAAAAGTTTGACTACACCAAAGGATATAAGCTCAGCACCTATGCCACCTGGTGGATCCGCCAGTCCGTCACCCGCGCGCTGACCGATCAGGCCCGCACCATCCGCGTGCCCGTGCACATGGTGGAGACCATCAACAAAATGTCCAAGATGCAGAGAAAGCTTACTCTGGAGCTGG
>JAGAEH010000069.1 GCA_017613225.1 Lachnospiraceae bacterium | reverse complement strand
CGCAGCCGCTCCGCGTCGATGGTGTCCGGTCTGCCGCATTCCACCGTGAACTCCCGCACTTTGGAGCAGTCGATCCGCTCCTTCAGGTGGGTGATCAGCCGCCGCAGCCTGGCCGGATCCAGTGTGGTGGGCGTGCCGCCCCCGATGTAAATGGACAGGCAGGTCTTTTTCTTAAATCGCTCCGCCGTCCAGCCGATCTCCTTTTCCACACAGTCCAGGTAGGTGTCTGCCAACTTTTCGTACTTTTTAAAGGGGTACGACGTAAAGGAGCAGTACAGGCAGGTAGTCGGGCAGAACGGGATGCCGATGTACAGGCTGTAGGTGCTTTCGGGATCCACGTCCTTTAACACTGCAGCCTCCCGCACCGAGATCTGCGCCGCCAGGGCCGCCTTTCGGGGGCTGACCAGATAGTCCGCCTGCAGTTTTGCAGCAGCCTGCGCCTCTGTCAGGCCCGAAGCCAGGTAATTGCTGGTGAGCTTGGTGGGGCGGATGCCTGTCAGCATGCCCCAGGGAAGCTCCTTTCCGGTCTCGGCTGCGAGGCTTAGATAGAAGCGGCGCTTCATCTCGTTCTTGTCCCTGCAGTCTGCCGGGATGAGGTCTGCTATACGGAGGATGCGGGATCCTTCACAGGCAGTGTCCGCAGCCTGGTCCGCCAGCATGATCTCCTCCCCCTGATAAAATGACGATACGATCGCTCGCACGTCGTATTCCCAGTCCTTCTGCTGTCCCAGATCGAGGAGGATCATCTGCCTTCTTTCAGTGCTCAACTTTCTTTTAGTCGTACCAAAACAGGCAACCGCCTCTTTCGAACCCGATTGTCTGTAAGTTTATTTAATATATCAGAAAGAGGCGGTCTGTGCAAGACCGCCTCGAAAGACTTTGGGTGGATAAACTTAATAAACGTTACCGTACGGAGTCCAGGATCTCTTCCCAGACGGGAAAGCTCTCCTCTTTTAGCGCCGACCGGAGGTAGACGTGGAAGTAGTAGATGGTCTTCCCCTTTTTCAGGACGTAGGACTCAGCGGTCATGTCAGTGTTCCGCGCCCGGTAGCCATAGCGGAATCCTCCGGCAGGAAGGCCCGCGACGGTGCGCTCCTTAAAGCCCTCCATCCGGTAGTCCATGTCCTTCATCGCCTTGCGGATCCTCTTTTCCATGTTTTTGGCCAGATCCCTGTCGTTTAAAAAGAGCTTTGCCAGAAGGCCGGGTCTGTTCCATCCGGCCGTCACCAGGATATGCCGCTCGGGATCGTTTAGTCCGATCCACTGGCCGCTGCCGAGGGTGTTCATGGCCCTCTTTTCCGCCTCGGTCATGTGATAGAAGCCCTGGGGGCAGTCCATCGTAAGCTCTTTGTTCAGAGATATCTCTTTCATGCGCTTGCCTCCGCTTCGTAGAGCTCCACCGCGATGTACTCGTCGTAGGGCGGCATCTTCACCATGATGATCTCGCTGCGGGAGGTGGGCACGTTCTTGCCCACGTAGTCGCCCCGGATCGGCAGTTCCCTGTGGCCCCGGTCCACCAGCACCGCCAGCTGTATCATGGAGGCCCGCCCGATGTTCTTTAGGGCGTCCAGCGCCGCGGAAGCGGTGCGGCCGGTGTAGAGCACGTCGTCCACCAGGATCACGCGCTTTCCTTCGATCGCAAAGCCCAGATCCGCCTTCTGCACCACGGGGTTCGCCGCGCTGCGCTCCAGATCATCGCGGTAAAAGGTGATGTCCAGCGCGCCTACGGGCACTTCCGTGCCTTCAATGTCCCGGATGTTGTTGGCGATCAGCATGGCCAGGGGAATGCCCCTGCGCTTGATCCCCACCAGGCAGATGTTCTCCGCGCCGCTGTTGCGCTCCAGGATCTCGTGGGAGATGCGCTTTAAAGCCCGCTGCACAGCGGCTTCGTCCATCAGTGTGGTCTTATATTTTTCCATTCAGATCAATATTTGCCCAGGCTGCCGGAAAGCTTGTCGTTGTGCGTTTCGCCGAAGGTCTTGTCGCGGCCGGGCAGGATTGCGTTCAGCACGATGCCCACGATGGAGGCCACCGCAAGGCCGGACAGGTGGATGTCCAGGCTGCCGATGGAGAAGCTGATGGCGCCGGTGGCCAGGTTGCCGCCGGTGGTGATGTCAGCGCCCAGGTAGCCGGAGAAGTTGATGCCCAGGGCCAGGCCGATGATCAGGGCCGCGATGATGACGTTGCGGCTCTCCTGGAAGTTGGTGTGGTTTTCGACCATGTTGCGGATGCCGATGGCGGAGATCATGCCGTAGAGGATGATGGACACGCCGCCGATGGTAGCCGCCGGCATGGCGGTGATCAGGGCAGCGAACTTCGGGCAGAAGCTCAGCACGATGGCGTAGACCGCCGCAAGGCGCATCACGCGGGGATCGTAGACCTTGGTCAGAGCCAGCACGCCGGTGTTCTCGCCGTAGGTGGTGTTGGCCGGAGCGCCGAACAGGGCGGCAAGAGTGGTGCCGATACCGTCACCGATCAGGGTCCGGTGCAGGCCGGGATCCTCCACCAGATCCTTGCCGATGGTTCCGCCGATGGCGTTGATGTCGCCGATGTGCTCCATCATGGTGCTCAGGGCGATGGGCAGGATG
>JAGAEH010000068.1 GCA_017613225.1 Lachnospiraceae bacterium | reverse complement strand
CATGGCTTCACCTCCGTGCACAGAGTAGCACAACGGGAGGAGAGAATCAAGAAAGAGAGAAAAGCCCTCCCGGGGCCGGGAGGGCTCTGCAGCGCAGTCAAAAGGTATATGTCACCTGCCGGGACGGCGGAAGGCGATCGAAGCGCCGGACGTCAGGCCTGCCAGAAGGGAGAGCAGATACAGAAGATGAAGGCCGGGATAAACGCAGCAGAACAGGTTTACCGAGACGATCATATGCGTAACCCAGTTGGGAGAGGCATCGACAGCGGAGACCGCCAGCAGAATGCAGGAGACATTCATGACGATCAGACAGAGGAAGGCGGCGAGGAGAATGACGGATACCGCGCGGAGCAGGCCAGGCCGGGCACCAGGCTTTATGCCGCCTGTAAACAGGAATACAAAGGAGAGGCAGCCGGCGATGCCGAATATGATTAGCGGGATCAGGACCGTTTTTTTCAGCCAGTAGACCCAGGCGTACTCCGCCGCCCGGCGGGCGGCCTCCCTGTCATCGAGGAGGAAAACAGCCAGAAGGAAGAGAACGGTCAGGATAAGAAGGAGGCAGCAGGCGAGGACGGCCGTCTTCCTTTTGCCCCTGGCGGGGAGCGGACCGCGGACCAGGGTATCGAGATCGACCTGGAAAATGCCTGCGAGCTCCGTCAGCTGATCTATATCCGGATCGGTGCGGCCCCGCTCATAGCCGGAGACCGCCTGACGGGTGACGTTCAGTCTGGAAGCCAGTTCTTCCTGCGTCATCCCCGCCTGCATGCGGAGCGTTCTGATGTTGGAACCGATAAGACCGGGCATGGACGGGATCACCCCTTTCAGCCTGTTTGAGGTCATTGAATGCGGACTTTTGTGATTCATTATAGGCGGAAAGACCGGAGGACTGTCAAGCAACAATATGTTGCGCGGGAATGGAAAGGGGCCCGCACCGGCGGACAGTCAGAAAAAGAGAGGGAGCGCAGGAGAAAAGACCCACGCTCCCTCTGAAGCTCACAGCGTTACAGGATGCTGGCCAGGAACTGTCTGGCCTTGTCCGTCTTCGGATCGTTGAAGATCTCCTCCGGGGTGCCGGTCTCCAGCACCATGCCGTCGGCCATGAAGATGACCTTGTCGGCCACCTCGCGGGCGAAGCCCATCTCGTGGGTCACCACCAGCATGGTCATGCCGTCCCGGGCCAGGTCCTTCATAACGTTCAGCACCTCGCCGACCAGTTCCGGGTCGAGGGCGGAAGTAGGTTCGTCGAAGAGCATGATCTTGGGTTCCATAGCCAGAGCCCTGGCGATGGCCACACGCTGCTGCTGACCGCCGGACAGCTTGCTGGGATACACGTCCAGCTTGTCGGAAAGGCCGACGCGTTCGATGAGACGTTTTGCGATGGCCTCCGCTTCTTCACGGTTCTTTTTCCGTACCTGCATGGGGGCCAGCGTAACATTGCCCAGTACAGTCTTGTTGGGAAAGAGATTGAAGCGCTGGAACACCATGCCCATCTCCAGAAGAAGAGCCTTGAAAGCGTCGTTATCCATCTTGTCCAGCGTTTTGTTGTTTTCCCGATGGATGAACAGTTTGTCTTCGATGAAGATCTTGCCGCTGGTGATCTGTTCCAGCGTGTTCAGGCTGCGCAGCAAGGTGGATTTTCCGGCACCGGAGGGACCGATGATGACCACCACTTCGCCGCTGTCCACCTCGATGTTGACATCTTTCAGCACCTCAAGCTCGCCGAAGCTCTTGGAGAGGTTTTCCGTACGTATCATGGACATTGGTCGTCACCTCACTCTTTCTTCGCCATATGGCTTTCCACGCGGTTGAAAACGAACGTGAAGAAGGCGGTGATGATCAGATAGATGATCATGGACGGGATGTACACCAGCGGGGTGGCTGCCGACGAATTGATGGAGCGTGTCACCTTGGTCAGATCGCCCAGAGAGATGATGGAGACCAGGGAGACATCCTTCAGCATCATGATGAACTCGTTGCCCACGGGGGGAACGAGACGGCGGATCGACTGAGGAATGATCAGGAGCCGCATGGTCTGTCCGTAGGTGAGGCCCAGCGCTCTGGCGGCCTCGGACTGACCGGGGTCGATGGACTGGATCGCAGCACGGATCAGTTCAGCGCAGTAAGCACCGCTGTTGAGACCGTAAGCGATGAAAGCAGCCAGGAACCGGCTGTTGATCGTCAGGGCCGGCAGGAACATCGGCACCGCATAATACAGGAAATACAGCTGCATCAGCAGAGGCGTGCCGCGGAAGAAGAAGATATAAGCGGAGCACAGCTTGCTGATCACCACATTGCGGCTGATCTTGCCCAGCGCCAGGAACGTGCCCAGAATGACACCGGCACAGGTGGCGGTGATGGTCATCAGGATGGTGATCCGAGCGCCGTCCAGCAGCTGGGGCAGCCAGCTGAGCATCTTTTGCAGGACATCCATAAAGTGGGTCCCCTCTCATGAATGATTTGTATGAAACGGACACAGGGTGCCCAGGCACCCTGTGTCCTTTATCCGTTCCAATGAAACGGAGATCTGTCAGCGAATGCCTTCCACGCCGGCAGAGTCGCCGAAGTACTTGGCGGCGATCTTGGCGGCGGTGCCGTCGGCAAACATCTCGTCAAGGACCTTTTCCACCGCTTCACAGAGGGCAGTGTTGCCTTTCCGGAAGGTGATGCCGATGGGTTCCGCTTCGGAGTTGACCCACACGACCTTGTAGTTGTCCAGCTCATCGCCCAGATAGTAGGCGGCGACCACGCTGTCGGTCAGGACGGCATCCACACGACCGAGCTTCAGCTCGTCGAAGCAGTTGATGACCTTGTCATAGTCCATGATCTCGCAGCCGGTGTCGTTGTCACGCAGATAGTCGTGAGAGGTGGTCTCGCCCTGAACGGCGACCTTCTTGCCGCTCACGGAGTCGATGCCGGTGATGTCGGAATCGACCGGGACAAGCAGCTCGATGGCGTTCTGTACATAGGGCTTGCTCATCAGGTAGTTCTCCTGACGGGAGGGAGTGATGGAGCAGGAGGACATGACCATATCGTACTTGTTGGAGTCCAGACCGGCGAAGATGCCGTCCCAGGCGGTGTCGATAAGGTCGAGTTCAAGGCCCATACGCTTGGCGATCTCGGTCATCATCTCGACGTCGAAGCCGATAGGCGTGGAGCCATCCGCATCGAAGTACTCCATGGGAGGATAGCCGATCTCCGCACTCACGGCCAGTTTTCCTGCAGTCAGCGTGAGAGAAGCGTCATCCTTCTTGGAGGAACTGCCGCAGGCAGTCAGAGCCAGGAGAAGGATGAGCGCAAGAACGATGCATACAATCTTTTTCATTTTTACTTACTCCTTTGACAGTATATTTCAGCCAATATGGATACTTATACACTCGTTTGCAGGAAAAGTCAATGTAAAAATGCTTATTTCCATGTAATAATGCAGAGATCTGCGGAAAATCTGAATGTTGATCATAATCGGCAGCCGGATCCGCGGGAAATGGGGCCGTCGTGGAACGGGAGGCAGCGGAACGGTGATTTTGTCTTCCGCGCGGGGGAGGTACCGGTTGCAACGGTTCACGCCCGGTGATATAATATCAAAAGGAAAAAACCGGAGGCCGGAAGCGGCCGGTCCGGTCATCGGATACGATCCGAACAGTACAATACAGAAAAGGATTTGGAGGGAACGAGAACATGGCAAAATTCATTACTGCGGCGGAAGCTGCCCGGGTGATTCCGGATCACGCCACGGTGGGCGTCGGCGGACAGGGACTGGCGGGCTGGCCGGAAGAGATCGCCCTCGCCATCCGCGACT
>JAGAEH010000067.1 GCA_017613225.1 Lachnospiraceae bacterium | reverse complement strand
TGAAGTCCATCCGCTGGTTGTCCAGATACTTTTCCACTCCGGAAATGGTGACCTCGTTGATGATGGCGCCGGCTTTTTGCTCCACGTCGTTCTCGTCCAGATTGCCGCCTTCCAGGAAGACACGCTTGTAAAAGGCGCGGGGCTTGCCTATCTCCTTAAGGCGAGCAAAGGAATCTATGTTCAGCGCGTCGATAAGCCCCCGCACGTATTCCTGCAGGAACTGGTTGCCCGATTCCTCGGCATCGGTCAGCATGTCCTTATAACAGGCCTTGTCCAGGCGCAGATCGATCTCCTGCGGGTCCCTGGATTTGGCGAACAGCTCGATGGCCTCGTCCACCGCCTGCCGCATCTCCACAGTCATCCCGCTGAAATCACGGCGGCGGAGCATATCCTGCAGTCTGTCCGCGGGGATGGTGCCGGAATCTATCAGCAGGCTGCTGGCGTCGCTCTTCAAAAACTCCGCCTTCAGCAGCACTTTTAGATTATGGTAATCGTTGGGGTATTTAAAGAAATTCAGCTCGTTTTCGTCGGGAATGGTGCTGAAGACAGTGTCATAGGTCTCCTTCATATTTTCCGTCAGGACCTTTTCGAAATCCCGCGGATTCTCTATTTCCCTGCCATCGCCATAACCGTGATCGGCAAGAACGTTCATGATCTCCTGCGCAGATTTCAGTTCCAGCAGCCGCAGCATTTCCTCTTTGGTCAGGAGATCTACTTCCTTGGAGCGGATGACGACGCAGGGGAAAATATAGTCGCTCATATCGCTAATCCTCAAACAGCATCCGGGATACCTCTGCCGCCAGTTCTTTTTTATGTACTGACACCTGCGACTCCACCGTATCGTCGGCATAGGTCTGGCCGTACCTGATCCAGTATCCGCCGCGTACAGGTTCGTTATCGCTGCTCAGAGTGAATCTTTCGCTTTCGGGAAAGTCGCGGCCATCGGCTTTGCGCAGCTGAGCGGTGGCTTCATTGAGTCTTGCCGTCACTTCTTCGGCAATGCTGCCCTTTTCTTTTTCATTAAAGAACAGCTGCCCGCCGGGCATATTAGAGGCCAGCCCCACCCGTACCAGAAAATCGATATACTCGCCGCGGGGCAGATCGGCGATCCTTTCCACGACCTGATCGAAGCAGTCGGAAATGACCTCCTGCTTCTTTTCCAATATCGCCTTTTTACTGTCTATGGCCGCCACGGAACGCCGGCGGAGGACTATCTTTTCCTTCTCTTCCCGGCCCTTCTGAAGAGTGGCTTCCTTTTGCGCCTGAGCCTTTTCCCTGGCTTCTGCGATGATCTTATCGCACTTGGCCTGCGCTTCTTCCAAAGCCGCCTTTTCGGCTGCCTCAGCTTCAGCCAGGATGGCAGACGTGATCTTTTCTATACTCATGATCTTCCCCCTGATCTGTGTGGGTTAGATGGGCTGATGCCGCTTTATGCTGCGGGGACTCTCAGCCAGATGAGGATGGACACCACGAATGCCAGGATCGCGTAGGTCTCCACCATAACCGTATAGATGATGCCTTTGGCCATCTGATCCTGACGCTTGGCCATCAGCTGCAGCGCAGAGGCGGCCGCCTTGCCCTGGCCGATGCCGGATACGAAGCCGACCACGCCGATGGGGATGCCTGCCGCCAGATAGAACAGGCCCTCCGCCACGCTGAGGTCGCCCATGGCGCCGGTCAGGAACCCGGTCTTCACCATGATGAGGAACGCGATGACCACGCCGTAGATGCCCTGGGTGCCGGGGAGCGCCTGCAGCAGCAGGGTGCGGCCGAATTTCTTGGGGTCGTTGGCCACCACGCCGGCCGCGGCCTGTCCCGCGATGCCGACGCCTATGCCCGAACCGCAGCCCGCGCAGGCCGCAATGGCCGCTCCGATCAGAGCCAATCCGTTGCCGTCAGTAAACATGTTTCTTCCTCCCTGAGAGTTATTCGTTTTCTATCTTGATGTATTTCGTACGCTTGCGCAGAGGGTCGAAGGGCTCGCCGCCGTCCTCGTAAAACTTGCCGAAAAACTCGACGTACTGCAGACGCGCCGAGTGGATGAAAGCGCCCAGCGCGTTAATGGCGAAGTTCAGCAGGTGGCCGAACAGGAACACAAGTATGAAGATGATGGCGCCTTTGACGCCGCCGCCCGCTAAAGCGCCCATGGTGTTCACCACCTGCGCGATGGCGCCGGTGGCCAACCCCAGGGCCAGGATCCTGGCGTAAGACAGGATATCCGACAGATAGCTGGTGATGCTGTAGACGTTGGAAAAGCCGCCCACCAGCTTTCCTGCGCCCTTGCGGTCCCGGCCTCCGGTCAGGGCCAGGCCGGCGATGGCTGCGATAGCGATCCATTTGCCGGGTGCGGTCAGGCTTTCGTTAATGGAGCTTCCGCCCAGCCACATCACCAATCCGATGATAGTGGCGTACCACAGGACCACGTCACACAGAAAGTCCACCACCCTGCCGTCTTTGAGCAGGATATAGCCTTTGATGCCCAGGGCCAGAAAAATGTGGGCCACGCCCAGACCCAGAGATATGATCAACAGCTTCAGCGGATCGTCCAGCGGGTCGAACAGGATGGGCGGGATGCTGATGGTCTTGCCAAAGAAGGTCTCCGCCACCACCTCGATGAGGTTTCCGAACCAGCCGCCGAACATCACGCCCCAGAAAAAGGTGGAGATGCCGCAGTAAAAGAAGCCCTTGACCATCTTGTAGGTGGTGCCTTCCAGGTTGAACTTTTTCAGTATCAGCCCGCACACGGCGATCATGATCAATCCGTAGCAGGCGTCGCTGAACATCATGCCAAAGAAGCAGATATACCACAGGGCATAGATGGCCGTAGGATCGAAAGTGCCGTAAGCCGGCAGCGAATACATCTCCGTTACCGCTTCGATGGGCTTGAAGAAACCCCGGTTCTCCAGCGCCACCGGCACTTCCTCGCCCTCCAGCGGCTCCCGGAACTCGTAATAGCACTCGTTGGCGTCCAGCAGTTTCTTCACCGCCGGGATGCATCTTTCCGGCACCCAGCCTTCCATAAAGAAAGCCTTGTCGGTCTTCAGCAGCTTGGCTTTGGTGCGCTGCTTATCCAGCTCCACCGTGAGCAGGTCCTGATAATCCTCGATATACTCCTTGTTGTGGGAAAGGGCGGCGATCTCGGACAGGATACTATCCATCTCGGCCTGCAGCTGGCCCCGCCGCTTGGTATTCGCTTCTATGTTTTCGCAGACCGTGCCTTTGAAGGCGCTCATATCCAGATGCTGGAAACCGGCGTCTTTCAATTCGGCCAGGGCCGATTCTTCGTATTCCTTCGGCAGCAGAATGGCCAAATACCGCATGGCCTTGTCTTCGTTCACCTGCTTCAGCACGTAAAGGTCGGTGACATTGGCCACCGCCTCTTCGACTTGGCTGACGGCAAAGGCCTGGGGCAGCACACCCATGACTGTCGTCATCTTTTCGGTGGACGATCCGTCCAACGGCACGTCATAGGCCTGCCAGGGCTGGAGCATTACGCTGTCCAGATCGATGCGGTTTACCTCATCCCGTCGGGACCGCAGGCCCTCGTTCAAGCCGATCAGCTTGGCGATCAGGTCCTCGGTCTCGATCTCACGGCTGGGGATGACGGCGGCCTCCTGCCGCGACAGCACCCTTCTGGTCTTGAACAGAGGGCTCTTCAGACCGCCGTACTGATCGACTATATCCTGCGCCTGAGTGGAACGGACGATCTTGGCCTCCAAATAGGCAGCGTCTTCCAG
>JAGAEH010000066.1 GCA_017613225.1 Lachnospiraceae bacterium | reverse complement strand
TGACTTTTCGCAGGCTTTGTTTTGTGCTATATTAATTCGGAATAGACTGGCATTTTATGAGCAAACGACAGGTCACGGGCAAGATGTCTCAGAAAAAATGGATCCTATTATTTATCATCATGATCGCTGCAATGGCGGGGATCTGGTTTTTTCTGACACGGAGCACCGGCGCGGACCGCATCGTGACGATCACCGGCGAGGGAAAGACGCTCTACACCATAGACCTGGCCTCCGCAAAGGATGATGAGTTTGTGATCACCGACAGCAAGGGCGGCCGCAATACGGTGGTCATCCAAAACGGCGAGATCTATGTGAAGGAGGCGGACTGTCCCGACGGCATCTGCGTCAAACACGGCCCTTTGCAGAAAAATGGCACACCCATCGTCTGCCTGCCTCATCAGCTGGTGATCCGCTGGGCGTCTGATACGTCAGAGGTGGACAATTGAGCAGCCGCATCCGGAAACTCACCACCTGCGGACTGTTCGCGGCCATCGCCCTGACCATCTGGGTGGTGGAGAGCCTGATGCCGCCGCTCACGCCGATCCCGGGCATCAAGCCGGGGCTGGCCAACATCGTGACGGTGTTCACGGTCTATTACCTGGGGGCGCCTTACGCGGCGGGCATGCTGGCGGTGCGGCTGGTGCTGGGAGCCCTGCTGACGGGCCAGGTCTCCGCCCTGCTGTACGGCGGACCGGCGGGCATCGTGGCCCTGGTTTTGGCCATCCTGCTGAAGCGGGTGCTGAAAGAGGACTACATCTGGGTGAACAGCGCGTTTTCCGCGGTGCTGCACAACACGGTGCAGATCCTGATCGCCTGGGCCGTGACGAAGACGGCGGCCATTCTGCTGTACCTGCCGCTGCTGGTGATCGCCGGCATCGTGGCGGGGAGCTTTACCGGCCTGTGCGCCAGGTTCGCGCTGCAGGCGCTGCGGAAAGCAGGAAAGTGAAGGGATCCTTCGACTCCGCGTGCTGCGCACGCTCCGCTCAGGATGACAAAAGACCGGCACGCTCCACTCAGGATGACAAAAGACCGGCAGGATGACCTGTCATTCTGAGCCGAAGGCGAAGAATCCCATTAGGATGAACGCAATTTAGTTATCATATAAGATTACTCTACGAGGGGGTCCGAATGAAAAAGTTACATGCTATTTCGGTAGCACATCACAAGAACACGGCGTACAGCCCGGCACGGCGCATGGAAGTGCCCAAGACGGTGCTGATCCCGATGTCCATGAACATCGGCGCGCCTGCGGAGCCCGTGGTGAAGGTGATGGAAAAGGTCAAGGTAGGGCAGCTGATCGCAAATGCGGGAGGCTACGTATCTGCGCCGATCCACTCCTCCGTGTCCGGCACGGTGAAGAAGATCGGCACCATGGTCAACTCCATGGGCAGATACGTAAAGACCGTCACCATCGAAACGGACGGGCTGCAGGAGCCGTGGGAAGGGCTGACACCGCCCGATGTGCATGATTTCGCCAGCTTCATTGAAGCCGTGAAGGCCTGCGGCGCCGTGGGTCTGGGCGGCGCGTCTTTCCCGACGGCGGTGAAGCTGAACATCAAGTCTCTGGATCTGTGCGACGCCATCATCATCAACGCGGCGGAGTGCGAGCCCTACAACACGTCCGACACCAGCACCATGTTCGAGCGCACCGACGAGATGTGGGAGGGCATCCTTCTGCTGAAGAAGTGGATGGAGGCCAAGCGCATCATCATCGGCATCGAGGACATCAACAAGAAGTGCATCGAGATCTTCCAGAACAAGGTGAAAGAGAGCGGCGTGGACGGCATCGAAGTGAAAGTGCTGCCGGCCAAGTACCCGCAGGGCGCTGAGAAAGTGCTGATCTACAACACCATCGGCCGCATGGTGCCGGAGGGCAAGCTGCCCATCGACGTGGGCGCCATCGTGATGAACTGCACCACCTGCGCCACCATCGCCCACTTTGTGAAGACCGGCATGCCGCTGGTGGAAAAAGTGGTGACGGTGGACGGTTCCGCAGTGAAGGAGCCGGGCAACATCATCGTGCCCATCGGCACCCAGCTGAAGGACCTTTACGAGGCCTGCGGCGGCTTTAAGGCCGAGCCGAAGAAGGTGCTGTACGGCGGCCCCATGATGGGCATCGCCGTGCCGGACCTGGAACAGCCGGTGCTGAAGAGCACCAACGCCACCCTGGCCTTCGCGGAAGCTGAAGCCAGGCTGCCGGAGCCCACTGCCTGCATCCACTGCGGCAAGTGCATCGACGCCTGTCCCTTCGACCTGATGCCCTGCGAGCTGGAAAAGGCCACGGAAAAGAAAGACGTGGACCGCCTGCGCAAGCTGAAGGTCAACCTGTGCATGGAATGCGGCTGCTGCGCCTTTACCTGCCCCGCGAAACGGCAGCTGGTGCAGAGCCATAAGCTGGGCAAGGCCCTGGTGGCAGCGGACAACGCCCGGCTGAAAGCCCAGGCCGAAAAGGACGCCGCCCGCGAAAAGGAAAAGGCGGAAAAGGAGGCGGCGGCCAAGGCCGAGGCTGAAAAGAAAGAGGAAAAGGAGGTGGTAAGCAAATGAGCAACCTGATCGTCGGGATCTCCCCGCACATAAGATCAAAGAACTCCACCCAGCGCATCATGCTGGATGTGATCATCGCCCTTTGCCCCGCGCTGATCGCCTCGTGCATCATATTCGGTCTGCGCCCTCTGCTGCTGACAGTCATCTCCGCAGCGGCCTGCGTGGCCTGTGAGTACCTCTGGGAGAAAGCCCTGAAGTGGGACGTTACCATCCTGGACGGTTCCGCGGTGGTCACCGGCATGCTGATCGCCTTCAATGTACCGGCCCAGATGCCCATCTGGCAGCTGATCGTGGGCGACATCTTCGCCATCATCGTGGTGAAGATGCTGTTCGGCGGCATCGGCTGCAACTTCATGAACCCTGCCCTGGGCGGCAGGAT
>JAGAEH010000065.1 GCA_017613225.1 Lachnospiraceae bacterium | reverse complement strand
CGCGTTATTGGGAACAGGACCATTTGCCGCAGCCGTCCGGCTCTGCTGTGACTGCGTCCGTGCTCCGGACTGAGTCCGTGTTCCAGCCTGTGTACGCGCGCCAGCCTGAGACTGCGTTCCGGCCTGGCTCCGTGTTCCAGCCTGTTTTACCTCCCCCGAAGGCCGAAGCCCGAAGTTCGTGAAGGCATTATAATACTTATAGGCATACTCATCCTCTGTCATTTTGTATTTGAGGATGGCCTGATTCATCCCGATCTGCAGCATCAGGCCGTCGTCCAGCTCCGTCTCCTCAAGATGGATCGCCAGGAAGGGCCTTCTCTTGTTCACGGCAAAGTAGATCTCCCGCTGGACGTTCTCACTCGCTGCAGCGGCGGGTGTCATCATCACAACGAAAACGGCGCATTCCCTTATGGCTTTCGCGAGCTCCTCCGTCCAGGTGCTGCCAGGCGTGATCCCTTCATCGTACCAGACGTGAAAACCTGCGTCGTTGAACCGCCTGATCTCTGGGTATACCCTGGCCTTGTCTCTATGCGCGTAGCTCACGAAGACATAGGGCTCCGACCCGTGATATGCGGGCAGCATGCCCGCTCCCGGTCTTGCCTGATTTTGTCCTCCGTCGTACGTTCCCATCTTCCTCTCCCAACTGATGCTGCTTCCGTGCCGGCTTCATGCTGGTCTTGCTGCCGAAATACTCGATCTTATTCTATGACTGTGAGCATTACTACATTCGACTCGACTTCATATCCGTTGGCGTCCCTGACGACGCACTTGAACAGATAGCCGTCCCTGACCTTTTTGACCGGATTGACCGAAGAGCTCATGCTCTCTTCTTCCCATCTGCTCCACTTTTCGCCGTTGTTGTTGCTGTAGAACCACCAGTAGGTGACGCCGGCGCCGGTGGCTTTGCAGGTCAGAGTAAAGTCTTCCCCGACTTTTCCTTTTACATTTCCGGGCTGCAGCACGATCTTCGGCTTGATGGTCAGCTCCGCCGTCTCGCTGGTCACGGTCTTGCCCGTTCCGTCGGTGATCTCGCAGCGGAACCGGCACTTATTGTGGTATTCTTTCACGGGGAAAGTGATCTCTTCTCCCTCGCCCCAGACCTGCCAGTCGGCGCTGTTCTCCGTTTTATAAAGCCATTTGCAGGAGATCTCGTAACCCTCGGCGGCCACGGAAAACGCCGCTTCATCATCCACAAAACATTCGATGGAGACCGGCTGCCTGCGGATGACGATCTCCCGGACCGCAGTCGTCTCTTCCGTGCTCTGGACCGTGGCAGCTTCGGTCGTCTGTACCGTCGTCTGCTCCGCCGTTGTGGTCTGTACCGGCTCCGTGGTCCGGGGCGGCACTGTGGTCTGCGGCGCTTCCGTCAAGGAAGGATCCTGCTCCGTATTGGACACGACCACGTCATCCGGATCCGCCGCCCCTGGGGCGGGCTCTTCCTTCCCTTTGCCGTGCAGCACCAGGAAGAGCACCAGACAGCACGCCAGCAGGGCCAGGGCCGCAAGGGGGATCCACAGTTTTTTCTTTGATCCGCCGCTTCCTGTACCGGAGCCGCGTTCTGCTCCGGCAGCCGTTTTGACCGGCCTTGCCTCCGCCGGCTTTCTGTCAAAAGCAGAAGGAAGTTCTTCCGCAGCGGCGGTCTCAACTTCTTCCTCTTCCAGGTCCGTCTCTTCCATTACGGGCTGGAAACCCGCGCGGGTGAGCCCGAAGCGCGTAAAGGCGCTGGTGAATTTATAGGCGTATTCCTCTTCCGTCATCTTGTACTTGAGGATGGCCTGCTTCGCTCCGATCTGGAGCTTCAGGCCGCGCTTCAGTTCCGTCTCCTCAAGGTGGATGGCAAGGAAGGGCTTTCTTTCATCAAGGGCAAAATTGATCTCGTTCTGGACGTTGTCCCGAGTGGCAGAGGTGGGCGTGAGCATGACAACGAAGACGGCGCATCCGGCCAGCGCGTCGGCGATCTCGTCCGTCCATTCATTGCCCGGCGCGATCCCTTCGTCGTACCAGACATGATATCCGGCGTCGTTGAACTTCTTGATCTCCGCGAAGACTCTCTCCGAATCCCTGTGGGCATAGCTCACGAAGATATAGGGCTCGTTTCCGTGATACGCAGGGAAAGGCATGCGCCCGATCCCGGGCACCAGCCTGGACTGAACTTCCTTCGCGTTTTGTACAGGGAGATCCCCGGGCCTGTCAAACGATCCCATAAACCGTCTCCTTACAGAAATACCCCGGCAGCTTGCCCTTCCGGGCCGCTGCCTCGTCATTTCGCCGTCATGTGATTATCATATCATCCCTGCAGGATTATTCAAGTTTCTACAATAATGATTTTCATGGGCAGTTTTGCTGTTTTTGAAACCAAGTACCGTTTTTTGGACACCATTTTTTCTACAATGGAGTCATCAAAGGAAAGGCAGGGATCCCCATGAAAAAGATCTTCATCGACCTGGAAATGACCCCCGTTGCAGCGAGCAAACTTCCCTCGGGAGGCAGTCTCAGGAGCGAAGTCATCGAAATCGGCGCCGTCGCTCTGGACGAAAGGAACAACGTGATCGGAAGCTTCGATGAATTCGTGCGTCCTGTTCACACCGATCATGTGGCGGATAACATCACCGGCCTGACCGGGATCGGCACGGAGCAGGTGGCGCAGGCCGCGCCTTTTACCGAAGTCTTTCCCCGTTTCCTGGAGTGGTGCGGACCGGTCTGCACTTTCTACGCATGGAGCCGCAACGATCAGGCCCAGCTCATTAAGGAATGCGATGACAAGGGAATCGATGCCGATAAGCAGCTCCGGGGCTGGAAGGATTTCCAGGAGATCTTTGTAAGGAAATTCGGCTATGAAAGGAGGATGTCCCTCTCCGCCGCCATCACGCTGGCGGGACTGGATTTCAAGGGCCGCCCGCACAGTGCCCTGGCGGACGCGGAAAACACTGCCGCGCTGTATCAGTACACCAAGCAGCCCGCGTTCCGGAATCTCACCGTTGCGCTGCGGGAAAACAGGCGTGCCCTTACGGTCTCCCTGGGGAATCTCTTCGACCTGGCCGGACTGGCCGTGTAATCGGGAGGATCTGCCGAAAACCGGGATCTGCCGAAAACCTTGTAAAAAGCTGAAAAAGTGCTTGCAAAAGAAAAACCCTTCGTTTATAATGATGGGCGTTGCAAGCAATGGGCTATCGCCAAATGGTAAGGCAACGGACTCTGACTCCGTCAT
>JAGAEH010000064.1 GCA_017613225.1 Lachnospiraceae bacterium | reverse complement strand
GGCGGCCATCACCCGGGGCGACGTGACGGTACGCAACATTACCCCGCAGCACATGGACGCTGTTTCAGCAAAGCTGCGGGAGATGGGCTGCGAGGTCATCGAGGGCGATGACTCCATCCGGGTGGTGGGCAAGGATCCGCTGCGCGCCTGCGACGTTCAGACGGAGGCTCACCCGGGCTTTCCCACGGACATGCAGCCTCAGATCACCGCAACCCTCTGTACGGCTTCCGGCCAGAGTGTCGTAAAGGAGAGCATCTTTGAAAGCCGCTTTGAATATTTAGGCGACCTGAGAAAGATGGGAGCCAACATAAAAAAGATGGAGGCCAAAGTTGTCGAAGTCAACGGCGTCAAACGTCTGACCGGAGCGGACGTGGAAGCCCCGGACCTGCGGGCGGGCGCCGCCCTGGTGCTGGCGGGCCTCAGCGCCGAAGGCATCACGACGGTGAGCAATATCGATTTTATCCTTCGTGGATATGAAGATTTTGATAAAAAGCTTCGGGGGCTGGGCGCGGTGATCGAGATCATCGGCGACGCCCCGGAAGAAGCCCAGAAATTTCGTTTCCGGGCCAGCTAAGTTTGGCCCGAAGGACAAAGGGTGTTTCCCCGAGGAAGGTCGGAGGCACCCTTATTTGGCTTTTCTGAAAACGGGAGAGGATCCCGACGGGGGAAAAGATGGACGAGAATAAACGGATCAAAGCGCACATCCGGAAACTGGTATACGGGCCGGTCCTGATCCTGCCTGTCATAGCGGTCTTTCTGATCGTGGCGCTGGTGATCGATGAGGGAGCGGCAAAGTTCCTGGTGATCCTGCTGGGCGTAGCCCTGGTCTTCTGCATCGCGTGGGTACTGCTGATGCGGAGGAAGTCCTACGGCGCGCTGATCGAGTATTCGGAGGCGATATCAGGGGACGTGGTGCTGCAGGCGGAAAATCTGCCCTTCCCCTTTGTGATCACGGATCAGGACGAGAAGATCCTCTGGTGCAACAGGGCATTCCTTGCCATGACCGGCCACGACAGCGGCAGCCTGACCGAGCTTTTGCCGGAACTGGCGGCACAGCAGGGCGAGAGCGCCAGCACCACCCGGGTGTTTGCCCACGAGGGACGGATGTATCAGCTGGGGACCAGCACCTTCAGCGCGGACGACACGCTGCGGGCCCGCTACTTCATCGATGATACGGACCGCATCATGGCGGTGCAGAAGGCCCAGGAGAAGATGCCGGTGCGGGCGGAGATCTACGTCGACAATTATGACGAGGTCATGGCCAGCGTGGAGACCGTGCGGCAGTCCCTGCTGGCGGCCATCATCGAACGGAAGCTGAACAAGTATTTCGGCCAGTACGGCGGCATCCTGAACAAACTGGAAAAGGATAAATATGTAGCGGTCTTGAACAATAAGGCGCTGCAGGACATAGAAAAGAATCACTTCTCCATCCTGGAGGAGATCAAGAGCGTCAGCGTGGGAAATGCCATCTCCCCGACGCTGAGCATCGGCGTAGGCTTAAACGGCGAGTCGCTGAATGAAGACGCCGCCCTCTGCCGCATGGCCATGGACCTTTGCCTGGGCCGCGGCGGCGACCAGGCCATCATCCGCACCGCGGAGGATACGCGCTACTACGGCGGCAAATCCCACGGACAGGAAAAGAACACCAGAGTCAAGGCCCGCATCAAGGCCCAGGCCCTGAAGGAACTGTTCATGACCAAGGACCAGATCCTGGTCATGGGCCACAGTCTGCCGGACATCGACGCCCTGGGCGCCGCGGCGGGCATCTACCGCGTTGCCAGGGGCATGGCCAAGAAGGTGCACATCGTGCTGGAGGAGGAGACTTCCTCGATCCGGCCCATGGCCCAGCGCTTCCGCAACAATACCGAGTATCCGGAGGACCTGTTCATCAAGGGGTCCCGGGCGCTGGAGCTTCTGGATGAAAACACCGCCGTGGTGGTGGTGGACGTGAACAAGCCCAGCTATACGGAATGTCCGGAACTGATCCAGCGCAGCAACTGCATCGTGGTGCTGGACCATCATAGGCAGGGCGAGGAGGCCATCGCCAAGGCGACACTGTCCTACATCGAGCCCTATGCCTCCAGCGCCAGTGAAATGGTGGCGGAGATCCTGCAGTACATGATGGTCAACGTGAAGCTGACCGTGGAAGAGGCCGACGCCATGTACGCCGGCATCGTGGTGGACACCAACAACTTCATGAACAAGACCGGCGTGCGGACCTTCGAGGCGGCGGCCTATCTGCGCAGGAACGGGGCGGACACCGCCCGGGTGCGCAAGATGTTCCGGGAGCCCATGGGCGACTACCAGGCCAAGGCCGAGACCGTGCGGGGCGTGGAACTGGTGGGCGACCACTACGCCTTCGGCGTCTGCAACGCGGAAGGGCTGGAGAGCCCCACCATCATCGCGGCCCAGGCGGCCAACGACCTGCTGAACATCATCGGTGTCAAGGCGTCCATGGTGTTCACCAAATTCCAGGACAAGGTCTACATCTCCGCCAGATCCATCGACGAGGTGAACGTGCAGCTGATCATGGAGAGACTGGGCGGCGGCGGCCACATCAGCGGAGCCGGCGCACAGCTGAAGGGCTGCAGTGTCGAAGAGGCGATGGCACTGGTCAAGGAAACGATACATCAAATGGAAGAAGAGGGGGCGATCTAATGAAAGTTATCCTATATGAAGACGTCCGGTCCCTGGGCAAAAAGGGCGATATCGTGGAAGTGAGCGATGGCTATGGCCGCAACTTCATCATCCCCAGGAAGAAGGGCGTGGAAGCCACTCCGGCGAACCTGAATACATTGAGACAGCAGCAGCTGCACGATGCCAAGCTGGCGGCGCAGCATCTGGAGGCTGCGCAGATCCTGGGCGCCTCCCTGGAAAAGAAGACCGTCACCCTGCCGGTCAAGGTGGGCGCGGGCGGCAAGCTCTTCGGTGCGATCTCCAGCAAGGATATCGCCGAGGCGGTCAAAAAACAGTACAATATCGAACTGGACAAGAAGAAGATCCAGCTGGACGAGCCCATCAAAGCCGTCGGAGAATATAAGGTGAACATCAGACTGCACAAGGATGTCTCCGCGCAGCTGAATGTCAACGTAGTCGAGGGATAGACATGGACGAAGGCTCCTTAAAGCGAATGATGCCCCACAGCATCGAGGCGGAGCAGTCCGTGATCGGCGCGCTGTTCATGGACAACGAAGCCATGTCCGTGGTGGACACCCTGATCACCGGCGAGGATTTCTATCAGCGCCAGTACGGGGTCATCTACGACGCGATGCACGAGCTGATGGAAGAGGGCCGGCCCATTGATACGCTGACCCTGTCCGACAAGCTGCAGCAAAAAGACGTGGCCCCCGAGATCAGCAGCATGGCCTATCTGGGCGAGATGATCGCCAATGTGCCCATCACGCAGAACGCCAAATACTATGCGGAGATCGTGCGGGAAAAATCCATCCTGCGCCAGCTGATCCGCGCCAGCGAGGACACGGCCAACAAGTGCTACGCCGGCAAGGACACGCTGGAAAACATCATGGAGGAGACCGAAAAAGATATCTTCAAGGTGCTGGACCAGCGCAGGACCACGGATTATGTTCCCATCCGTGATGTCACCAGGGACGCCCTGCGGCGCATCCACGAGGCCGCTCAGAGCAAGAACCCCATCACCGGTATCCCTACGGGCTTTACCGACCTGGACTACACGCTGGCGGGCCTGCAGCGCACGGACCTGATCCTGATCGCGGCCCGTCCTTCGGTGGGCAAGACGGCCTTTGCGCTGAACCTTGCGCAGAACGCGGCGGTGCGCAACGATTATCCCACGGCGATCTTCTCTCTGGAGATGAGCAAGGAACAGCTGACCAACCGTCTGCTCTCCATGGAGGGGCGGATCGATCTGAAGAATCTGCGCTCCGGAACGCTGAATGACGACGAATGGGATAAGCTGGCGGACGCCGGCCGTGCCATCGCGCAGTCCAAGCTGATCCTGGACGACACCCCCGGCATCTCGGTGAGCGAGCTGCGCACCAAGTGCCGCAAGTATAAGCTGGATCACGGCCTGAAGCTGGTCATCATCGACTATCTGCAGCTGATGAGCGGCAATGCGAACCGCAGGAATGAGAACCGCCAGCAGGAGGTCTCGGAGATCTCGCGCTCGCTGAAGGCGCTGGCCCGTGAGCTGGAATGCCCGGTGATCGCGCTGCCGCAGCTCTCCCGTGCGGTGGAGTCCCGGCCGGACCATCATCCGATGCTTTCGGATCTGCGTGAGTCGGGTGCCATC
>JAGAEH010000063.1 GCA_017613225.1 Lachnospiraceae bacterium | reverse complement strand
TTTGAAGAGCTCGCCGTTCGACACTTACCGGCAGCGCATCCCCTGGCTGATGCTCTTGATGGTCTCCGCCACCTTTACCGGCATGATCATCTCTCACTTTGAATCCGCGCTGATGGCCCAGGTGGTGCTGACGGCCTTCATCCCCATGCTGATGGACACCGGCGGCAACTCCGGCTCCCAGGCCTCCGTCTCCGTCATCCGCGCCATCTCCCTGGGCGACGTGACTTTCGGCGACCTGCCCACCATCGTATTCAAGGAATTCCGCACCTCCATCATGTGCGGCCTGACGCTGTCGGTGGTCTGCTTTGCCAAGCTGTTTCTGATCGACCGCCTGCTGCTGGGCAATGAAGAAGTCACTTTGGTGGTCGGCCTCATCGTCAGCTTTGCCATCGCCATCACGGTGGTCATTGCCAAGATGATCGGCTGTACCCTGCCCATGCTGGCCAAAAAACTGGGCTTCGACCCCGCCGTCATGGCCAGCCCCTTCATCACCACCATCGTGGACGCCCTGTCCCTGCTGGTATACTTCGCAATGGCGAAAGCATTATTGCCTATCTGAGGTACCATATGAAGACTATCATCGAACTGATCAACGAAAAACTCACCGCCGCCTTTGAGGAGGCCGGCATTCCCGCGGAATTCGCGAAGGCTACGGTCTCCAACCGTCCCGACCTCTGCGAATACCAGTGCAACGGCGCCATGGCGGCTGCCAAGACCCTGCACACCGCCCCTCTCGGCATCGCCGAAAAGGCCGTGGCGGCATTGTCCGAGGATGAGACCTTTGCCGAAGCGGCAGCCGTCAGGCCCGGTTTCATCAACCTGAAACTGAGCCCCGAAGCGCTGGCAGCCTATCTGAACCTGATCGCTGCCGACGACAAACTCGGCGTCAGCGGCATGGGCAAGGGCAAGACCGCCATCATCGACTACGGCGGCGCCAACGTGGCTAAACCCCTGCACATCGGCCACCTGCGCTCCGCCATCATCGGCGAGAGCATCAAGCGCATGTACGGTTTCAACGGCTACGACGTGATCGGCGACGTGCACCTGGGGGACTGGGGCCTGCAGATGGGCCTGATCATCGAAGCCACCCGGGACGCCCAGCCGGACCTGCCCTATTTTGACGAGAATTATACGGGCGAATATCCTGAGGAAGCGCCTTTTACCATCTCCGACCTGGAGCGGATCTATCCCGCCGCCAGCGCCCGCAGCAAGGTGGATCCGGACTTTGCGGCCAGAGCCCACGCAGCCACTCTCAAGCTGCAGCAGAAAGATCCGGGCTACTACGCGCTGTTCAAACAGATCATGCGGGTCTCCCTGCCGGATCTGAAGAAGAACTACGACCGCCTGAACGTCCACTTTGAGCTGTGGAAAGGCGAGAGCGACGTGCAGGAGTACATCCCCGACATGATCCAGTCCTTCAAGGATCAGGGCCTGCTCTACGAAAGCGAAGGCGCCATGGTCATCGATGTGGCGGAGCCCACCGACACCAAGGAACTGCCGCCCTGCCTGATCCTGAAGTCCGACGGCGCTGCCCTCTACGCCACCACCGACCTGGCGACTCTGCTGGAGAGGGAGCAGCTCTACGCCCCCGACGAGATGGTGTACCTGACGGACAAGCGCCAGGACATGCACTTCAAGCAGGTCTTCCGCGTCGCCAAGAAGGCCGGCATCGTCCCCGAGGACGTAAAGCTCCAGTTCCTGGGCTTCGGCACCATGAACGGCGAGGACGGCAAGCCCTTCAAGACCCGTTCCGGCGGCGTGATGCGGCTGGAGAGCCTGATCGAGGAGATCTATGACGCCGTATACCAGCGCATCCAGGGCAACGAGGAACTGAGCGAGGAGGAGGCGAAACAGGAGGCGGAAGTGATCAGCCTGGCCGCCTTGAAGTACGGCGACCTGTCCAACCAGGCCTCCAAGGACTACGTGTTTAACGTGGAGAAGTTCATCTCCTTCGAAGGCAATACCGGTCCCTACATCCTCTACTGCATCGTGCGCATCAAGTCCATCCTCCGGAAGTACGCGGAAAGCGCGGCCGACGGGGACGCGGCGTTTGATGCAGCCTCTGTGGTGCCCGCGGCCGGCTCCGCCGCCGAGAAGGCCCTGCAGTTAGCCCTGGCCCGGGTCAACGAGGTGCTGGAAGGCGCCTGCCGCGACCTGGCGCCCCACCGCCTGTGCCAGTACATCTACGAGATCGCCAACGCTTTCTCCTCCTTCTACCACGAGACCCGCATTCTGGCGGAACCGGACGAGGAAAAACGCGCCGGCTACATCGCACTTTTGAAGCTCACCCTGAAGGTGCTGCTCACCTGCATCGATCTGCTGGGATTCGAAGCCGCGGACAGGATGTAAGGCGGCGCAAAAGTTTCCGCCCGGTCACAATTGGTTCTTGATTTTTGGAAACATCGTACTAAACTATAGAAAAGAATTATTAGGAGGGCATTTCTATGAAGAAGTTTTTTAAGGAATTTGGCGCGTTCATCGCCCGCGGCAATGTCCTTGACATGGCAGTCGGCATCATCATCGGCGGCGCGTTCACCGCGATCATCAGCTCCCTGGTGGAGAACATCTTTGCTCCTCTGATCGGCATGATCTTGGGCGGCATCGACTTTGCCGGCATCAACGTCACCGTTGGTTCCGCAGTCCTGGAGATCGGCAAGTTCTTAAGCGCTGTCATCACCTTCATCCTGACCGCCTTCGTGCTGTTCCTGGTCATCAAGTCCATCAACAAGGCACGCGAGAAAGCCGAGAAGAAGAAAGCGGAAGAAGCCGCAGCCGAGCCCGAAGCTCCCGCCGAGCCCAGCGCCGAGGAAAAGCTGCTTACCGAGATCAGAGATCTGTTAAAGAAGTAATGGTCTTAAGACACCGGCAGGGTCCCAAACGGGGCCCTGTTTTTTTGTGCGCTTTTCAGGCAGCAAAAAGGCAGGCGCCGTGCCTGCCTTTCGGTATCGTGCATTTGTTCTTCAGCAGCTCTCCACGTAGCCAAGGCCGGTCATGATGGCCTTCAGGTTCAGATCGTAGAGGTCCGCGTGCCGCGCTGAGACCACCTTCTTCAAAGCGTTCTCCAGGCCCTCCTGGGGGAAGGCTTCGGGGCACTCTTTCATCATCACACCCGCAATGACCATGTTGGCCAGATTCTGGGCGCCGATCTCCCCCGCCAGCCTGGTGGCCGGGATATAGATGACGCGGACGTCGTCCCGCTGTACCTTCCGCTCGATCATGGCGGAGTCCACGATGATCGTCCCGCCCGGTTTTACGGTGCTCTCATACTTGTCCAGGGAGGGCAGGTTCATGACCACCAGCACGTCGGGCTTCGAAACGATGGGGGATCCCACCGGATCGTCGCTTATGATCACGTTGCAGTTGGCGGTGCCGCCGCGCATCTCGGGGCCGTAGGAAGGCAGCCAGCTGACCTGCTTTCCTTCCAGCAGGCCCTTGGTGGCGAAATACTTGCCTACGAATAACAGTCCCTGCCCGCCAAAGCCGGCAAACAGTATCTCAGTCGTCATTTCGTCCCCTCCTCCGCGCTCTTGTCCTTGTACACGCCCAGCGGGTAGTAGCTCAGCATGTTCTCCCGCAGCCACTCCAGCGCCTTCTGCGGCGTCATGCCCCAGTTGGTGGGGCAGCTGGAGACCACTTCCACCAGTGAAAAGCCCTTGCCCTCCACCTGGTTGCGGAAGGCCTTTTCAATGGTCTTTTTCGCAGTCAGCGTGTTTTTGACGCTGTCTACGGATACCCGCGCGATGAAGTTGGGGCCGTCCAGGGCGGACAGCAGCTCGCACACCCGGATGGGATAGCCGGCGGTGGCCACGTCCCTGCCGTAGGGAGAGGTCTGGGTGACCTGTCCCGGCAGCGATGTAGGCGCCATCTGGCCGCCCGTCATGCCGTAGATCGCGTTGTTCACAAAGATGATGGTGATGTTCTCGTTCCTGGTGGCCGCGTGAACGGTCTCCGCCATGCCGATGGAAGCCAGGTCGCCGTCTCCCTGATAGGTGAAGACGATGTTCTCCGGCAAGGCGCGCTTGATGCCCGTGGCCACAGCCGGCGCGCGGCCGTGGGCGGCTTCCACCATGTCGCAGGCGAAATAGTTGTAAGCCAGTACGGAGCAGCCCACCGGCGCCACGCCGATGGTCTTGCCCTCAATGCCCAGCTTGTCGATGGCCTCC
>JAGAEH010000062.1 GCA_017613225.1 Lachnospiraceae bacterium | reverse complement strand
GCTGCGCTGCGCTCAGGATGACAAGGGATCCTTCGACTCCGCTGCGCTGCGCTCAGGATGACAAGGGATCCTTCGACTCCGCTGCGCTGCGCTCAGGATGACAGTGCCGGCCTCAGTACAGCACGATCACGGTGGGGCCTCCGGCGGCGCAGGCGTCCGTAAAGACATCCAGCATGCGGTCGCCGTACTCCCTGAGCCGGTCGGTCAGGTCCTCCGCGTGCTGCAGCAGGATGTAGTCGTCGGGGCTCATTTCCGACAGGCAGTCGGCCAGGGCATCCAGGTTGCGGCCGTAGTAGTCCGGCAGCTGCAGCTCCTTTGCCAGGTAGGTATGGGCGGCCTGCCTGGTGTACATCATTCTTCCGTCCAGGATCGTCAGCCTCATGACGCACCTCCCTTGTAGAGCTCGGTAAAGCTTTCGTAGTGGTCATCCGTGTAGTAGATGTAGCCGTCGTTGGAGTAGATGATGCGCTTGGCGCCGCGGCTGCGCTTGCCTTTGGTGTCGATGTCGCATTCGTAGTAGGTGCGGCCTTTCTTTTTGGGCAGAAGGCCTTCATAGTTTCCGAAATAGTCGCCGCCGATGGCGCAGCCGGGGAACCAGGGCTCCAGGGAACCGCCGGTCCAACCCGCGGCCTTGGCCTCCTTTTTGGTGACATAGTTGGAGGGCAGATGGCCGTAGGTGTGGATGTACAGGGCCACCTCGTCCTTGGAGTAGTACTTGCCGTTTTCGTCGATGGCGGCCTTCGTGGTCTCCGGCGGGGCGGCAGTGGCAGGAGCGGTGGTGGTCTCCGGAGCGCGGGTCGCCTGCTGGGCTTCTGTGGTCGTCTCGGCGGGAGCTTCTTTTGTGGTCTCTCCGGACGGAACGGCTTTGGTGGTCTGCTCCGGCCCAAAGGTCTCGGTCACGCCGGCAAGATCCGCGGTGGTGGCGGCTGCGGAGGTCTTGTCGTCTTTGCTCTTACAGCCGGAAAGCAGGAGAGCGAACACCAGCAGCAGGATCATCAGAATGGACGCCCCGCGCCTTCCCGGCCGGCGCAGGCAGGTCTCGGGACCGTTCTGCCGCGTTATTTCGGTTTTCGGATCATACAAGTGTTTCATCACTGCTCCCGGGCGGCTTTGTCCAGCTGCTTGTTGCGGAAATATACGATGATGATCGCGCCTACCATGATCAGGTTGAAGAAGTAGAAGATCAGCACGTACCATTTTTCGGAGAACTGCGCCATGTAGGTCTTATTCACGAACTTGGAGACGATGCCGCAGATATACCCGAAAAAGATCAGGCAGTAAAAGGGCAGGCTCATGCCTTTGGTGGTGCGGGACCGCAGGGCTTTCATCAGGTTCATCGGCCATGAGACGCCGAAGCTGACGATCATCAGGATCTCAAGGAATTCAGCCATTTTCAATACCTCCCAAAAAGGCTGTGGAAATTATAGCAGAGGCAGATGTGCACTGCAAGCTTTGGGGGTTCATTTTTTGTCTGACTTGTGCTATACTAATCAGGATTATGCGGACAGATACCCAGTCCGGCAAAAAAACAGGAAAGGAGTCTGCAGGGCCCATGGCAATACAATGTCCCCGCTGCGGCGGGCGGATGGTCTTTGACATCCCGCACCAGTATCTGCAGTGCACTTACTGCGGCACGACGATGCCGGTGGAGACCTACGGCCAGAACAATGCCGCCCAGTACAGCAGCGACACCTATAACGCGAACCTTTATACCTGCCGCAGCTGCGGCGCGGAGCTGGTGGCTCCGGACGAGCAGACTGTGGCTTACTGCGCCTATTGCGGCGGCGAGGCGTTTCTGAATCAGAAGAACACGCCCATGACGCGGCCGCAGCGCATCATACCCTTCCGTAAATCCAAGGATAACGCGAAGACCTATTTCGCGAACAGCCTGAAAAAGAAGCTTTATGTTCCGAAGGAGCTGAAGTCGGCGGAGTTTCTGGATACTTTCCACGGCATCTACCTGCCCTACTGGAATATTGATGCCAGGGTCCCGGACCACGAGATCATGCTGACGGGCACCCGGTCCTATACCCAGGGCAAGTATGATTATAAAGAGGACTACGAGATCGAGGCGGACATCGGCGGCACCGTTTCCGGTCTGGCCTATGACGCTTCGGCGGCCTTCGACGACACCATTGCCAACGAGATCGCGCCTTTTGAAAGAAAGGACGAGCGCTCCTTTTCCGAGGGATATCTGGCTGGTTTTTATTCCGACAAGCCCACCGCTTCGCCGGAGCTCTATTATGACGAAGCCGGCCAGGTGGTGATCGAATCCGTCTACAAGGACGTGGAAAGAGGCGCCGGCAAGGTCAGCGTAACACGCTCCGAAAGCGAGGAAGTGCGCCGCTCCCAGATCGGCATGACGGATCTGCGCTCCAGCATTTCCCTGTTTCCTGTGTGGTTTTTGACCTGGCGCAGGGGCGACCGTGTGGCCTATTCGGTGATGAACGGACAGACGGGCAAGATGGCCATGGACATTCCGGTGGACAAAAAGAAGTTCTTCGCGGTGTCCGTGCTGGCCGCGGCCGCGCTGTTCTTCCTGCTGACCTGGCTTTCGGGCTTCATCATTCCCAAGACGGCGGCGGTGATCTCGGCGGTGTTTCTGGTGATCTCTTCCTTTACCCTGTCCGGAGAACTGAAGCAGATCTACATCAAGGAAAACCACGTTTACGACTACGGCGATACCACCAGCAATGTTCAGAAAAAGCGCAGGAAGGCCGGCGGCGGCAATGTCCTGGGCCAGGTGGGCAAGAACGTCAAGCTTTCGAATGTGCTGATGATCGTCATCTTCTGCGTCTGCGCCTTCCCGTCCATCATCTTTTCGGTGCTGACGGGCGTCGTGGGCAGCGGAAAGTTCATGCTTCTGGCGGCTTTGGCAGTACAGCTGTTCCTTTCCATCAAGACGATGGCCAGGCTGAGGGGCATCGCCCGCAAGACGGCGATCATTCCCGCCATCCTGGCGCCGCTGGTGCTGACGGCAGGCGTTCTGATCTTCGCCTCCAATCCGGCGGCGGACTACTGGTATTACGGGACAGCCATCGGCTGTCTGATCGCCATGGTGGCCAACTGCCTGTCAGCCATCAACTACTTCAATTACCTGACCACACGGCCGGTGCCGAACTTCTTCAGAAGGGAGGGCGCGAACAATGCTGCGGATTAAAATAAGAGCTTTGTTTTTGGCGGCCGTGCTGTTTATGCTTCCCGTTCTGGCGCTTCCCGCCCGGGCGGAGGAGATGAGCTATCAGGGGGACAACGGCAACCAGGCGGTGGTCCGTGACGACGCGGATCTGTTTACGGACAGCGAAGAAAAGCAGCTTCTGGAGCGCCTGAAATCGGTGCTGGACTACGGCGGCGGGGCCATCGTGACCATCAGCCGGAACAGCACTACCGCCAAGAGCTACGCGGAGAAGGCCTACAGGGAGTATTTCGGATATGACAGCGGCACGCTGTTTTTGATGGACATGGACAACCGCTATCTGCAGTTCTTTTCGGACGGCAGCAATTACAAGGTGCTGACGGACAGCAAGACCAACGAGATATCGGACAACGTCTACAGCTATGCTTCCGAAGGAAATTACTTCAAATGCGCGGACAAGGCCTTTGAGCAGGTGGCCACGGTGCTTTCCGGCGGCAGGATCGTCACGCCCATGCGCTATGTGACCAACGCGATCTTTGCCGTTGGCCTGGTGCTGATGGTCAATATCTGGATCGTGGTCCTGCAGCGCAAAAAGCCGGATCCTTCCAAGATGGTGAATACCATGGGGCTGTACCAGCGCGGCGTTGTGAAGAACGTCCGCACCAGGATGACCAACCAGAGGAGGACCCGCCATACGGAGAGCCACGCAGGCATCGGCATCGGAGGCGGCGGAGGCGGCGGCTTCGGCGGAGGCGGCCATTCCGGCGGCGGAGGCGGCCATTCCTTCTGATCTGTCCCGACGGACAGTGAACGTTACGGAGAACATCAGAGCATGTTACACGGAAGTATTTACAGACACAGGATCGGCGCTGTTTTTGCAGCTCTTATCGCCGCGCTGATGATCGGCATCCTCAGCGCGGGGAATGCTTTTGCCGCGTCCAAAATGTCGATCCCGGAAGACGCTGTGATCCATGACGGGAATCACTACAAGGCGTTTCATGAGAGCATGACCTGGGCAGAGGCGAAGGCCTACTGCAAGTCTCTGGGCGGACATCTGGCGGTCATCACCTCCTCCGAGGAGCAGGCGGCGATGTCGAAGCTGGGGCTGAAGAGAAGCTACAACTACTGGCTGGGCGCGTCGGACAGCGAGGAAGAGGGCGCCTGGGAGTGGATCACCCAAGAGGCGTGGTCCTACGAAAACTGGGGCAGCGGCCAGCCGGACAATACCCAGAAGGACGGCTCCGAGGCGGACTATCTTATGCTGTGCGCGAGCCAGGAGAAGCATTGGTATGACGTGGCCGGGACACCGGCAGAGGGTTTCCAGTACGGCTTCATCTGCGAGTGGGAGACCGACGTCAGCGGCGCGGAGGCAGAGCTTTCCACAAAGACCTATACCTACAGCGGATCCGAGAAAAAGCCTACCGTGACTGTGGCGCTGAACGGCAAGACCCTGACGGAAGGAAAGGATTTCTCGGTCAGCTATACCGACAACGTCAACGCGGGCAAGGCGAAGGTGATCATCTCCGGCATGGGAAATTATGCCGGGGAGAAGGAACTGACCTTCACCATCAAGCCCAAGTCCCTGAGCGACGCGGTCGTCACCACCGGGAAGCCTTCCTATGAATGTGACGGCGCCGCGAAGAAGCCCGGCCTGACAGTGACCCTGGGAAAGGCCAAACTGACAAAGTCGACGGACTATTCGATCAAATACAGCAATAATACCGCTCCGGGAACGGCCACGGTGACCGTCACCGGAAAGGGCAACTACACGGGAACGGCCACGGGCACCTTCACGATCACGCTGAAGAAACCGGAGGTCACCCTAAAGTCCACCCGCAACGGGGAGATCACAGCGACCTTGACGGAAGTGCCGGGAGCCGCCGGCTACCGGTATGAATGGCACAAGGAGGGCGTAAAGACCCTTACCAGGCAGAAGTCCGAGACAGGGGAGCTTGCCATTAACGACCTCGTCCCCGGTACGGTCTATTACGTCCGGGCGAGAGCCTATGCCAAAACAGCTTCCGGCAGCACCATCTGGGGACCGCTGGGAGAGTACAAGAAGATCCAGGTCTACCGCGGGACAAAGAGCCTGAAGAATGCGGTGGTCAAACTGGCGGATCCGGACGCCGTGTGGTCCTATACCGGAGAGGGGATCACCCCGAAGGTGGTGGTGACCCGGGGCACGGCGACCCTGAAGTTTACGCGGGACTATACGGTCACCTATAAGAACAACGTCAACGCCGGCACCGCGACGATCACAGTGACCGGCGCCGGAAAATACTGCGACTCCGTATCCACGACCTTTAAGATCAGCAGGGTGAAGATCTCAAAGGCGGACGTTCAGATGAAATACAGTTGGGTGACGTACGCCTTTAAGGCCCTGAAGCCTGCCGTCATCGCGGAATTCGGCGATAAGACGCTGGCCTCGGGCACCGATTTTACGGTGACTTACCAGAACAACACGGACGTGGGAACGGCAACGGCCATCATCACCGGGAAGGGAAATTTCACGGGAACGATCAAGCGGACCTTTACCATCAAGCCGAGGGACGTCAACGACTGCACCGTGAACTTTAAGGGCAAGAACGCTTTCTTCTACAACGGAAAGACAAAAAAACCGTCGGTCACTGTCTGTTTCCGCGACATGGAACTGTCCGCGGGGGACCTGACCTTCCACGTGGAGTATGAAAACAACAGAAAACCGGGCAACGCGGCGGTGAAGGTGATCGGCACCGGCAACATGACCGGGACGAAGACGGTGTATTTCAAGATCTTCAAGGTATACGCGCAGCAGGACGAGCGCTGGCGCGATATCCCTTACGGCTATACCGATGAGGAGGAGACCGTCCAGGCCTATATCGGAAAAGGAGGTTCCAGGGACGTGGGAGCCGGCTGCGGCATCCTTTCGTTCACCAACGCGCTCTGGTATCTGAAGGGCCTGAACAGCGATCCCACGGAGTTCGTTGAAATACTGACCGATTTCTCCCTGAGGAGGGGGTACCGGCTGAACGGGTCGGGAACGGTGGAAGGACTGGTCAAGGCCTTCTGCGACGGCCACGGCAGCGAATACGGGATCACCCATGTAAAGGACGCCCAGACGCTGAAGAGCGTCCGGCAGGACCTGATCGACGGAAAAGTGGCGGTGGTCCATCTGGTAGGGCATTACGTCGCGGTGGTCAATTACGATCCGGCAACGGAACAGTATCTGGTCCTGGATTCCTCCATGTGGGAAGAGCGGGGCACCATACCGGACGGTTACCGCTGGATGACCGGAGACGAGTTTGTGTTCTCGATGACTTTATATACGACTAAGAGAAGGGTACAGGTATTCGGCCTGGCGGAATGACCGGGCTTGAAGAGTTTGGGGCATATTGATGAAGAAGACTAAGTGGATGGTATTTACATTGATCCTGGCGCTGGCGGCAGCGATGTTCATGGTGACCAGGGCATCGGCGGACACCCTCCGGAGGAGTACCGCCCAGGCGGAGACGACCGGGGCCGGGGAGACGAAAGAGGCGGCCAAAGAGACGGAGCTTTTCGAAGAGCCGATGACGGAGGCCGAAGCTCCCGCCGAGATGACCTCCCCCGAGGAGGAGACGACCCCGGCGGCAACGGAAGCGCCCACGACGGAAGAGATCACCACGGAGACTGAGCCCGAGACGACGGAGGCGGAGGTCTGGCCGGTGGCGTTTCAGCAGTCTGATCCCCGCTGGTGCGACATCCCTTACGGCTACGGCAACTGGGCCGGCACCAACCCTGCCTACCTGGGAAAGGGAGGCAAAAACGGCTTCGGCGGCGGCTGCGGCGTCTTTGCCACCATCAACGCGGCATACTATCTGAACAGGAGCTTCATTGAACCAGCGGAACTGGCGGAATACGCGGTGAAGAACGGCTTCCGCATCAGCGGAAAAGGCACCGACGAGGGCCTGGTCCGCTCCTTCATCAAGGCCAGGGGCGAGCAGTACGGGCTCTCCTATATCAAGACGGCGCGGAGGCTCTCCTCCATCCGGGACGAGCTGATGAGCGGCGCGGTGGCGGTGGCGCATCTGAACGGCCACTACATCGCGGTGGTGGATTATAACGACGAGACCGGGCAGTACCTGGTGCTGGACTCCGCGGCGGTGGAGGAACGGGGAACGCTGCCGGACGGCATCCGCTGGATGACGGAGAAGGAATTCACCGGAAAGATGGAACTGTCACAAAGCGACGGCGCTCTGCAGGTCTTCGGAACAAGAGACTGATCGATCGACCATAGAATACCATAAGGACAAGGAGAACGAAGATGAAACTGATCAACACGGACAAGGCACCCGGTGCCATCGGCCCCTATGTACAGGGCTATGTAGTAGGAAATCTGGTATATACCAGCGGCCAGATCGGCGTGGATCCGGCCACCGGACAGGCCCCCGAGGGCATTCAGGCCCAGGCGGAGCAGAGCTGCAAAAACGTGGCAGCCATCCTGGAAGAGGGCGGTTCCGATCTGGGACACGTGATCAAGACCACCTGCTTCATCGCGGACATGGGTGATTTTGCCGCATTCAACGAAGTCTACGCGAAGTATTTCGTGAACAAACCCGCCCGCAGCTGCGTGGCAGTCAAGACCCTGCCCAAGAACCTGCTGTGCGAGATCGAAGCCATCGCGGAACTGAAATAAGAAAACAGCCCTGCAAGGCAGATCTTTAAAACGGGAACGGACAAAAGACAAGACCCCGCAAAACGCGGGGCCTTTGCCGTCTTCGGCATCAGATCTGATGCTTTACCACTTTGTATTCATCGCTGTCCCGGTAGTAGGGGCAGCTTTTATATTGCATGCTCTCCAGGCGCCAGATGTCGTCTTCATCCATGTCGACGTCGCAGTACCAGGCTTCGTCGTCCTCGTCCCAGACGTAGTATGCGCAGTAATCGCAGATCATTATCCTTATTTCAGCAGATAGAAGCCGCCCAGGAAGGGGAGCTCTTTGGCCTTGCCGAAGACCGCGTGCACGATGCCGATCACGGACAGCGCGCCGAAGATGACTTCGCAGGTCCACAGGACGATCTGGAAGACGACGCCCACATAGGGGATCAGCCCCAGCAGGCCGAGGATCAGGCCCACGGCGGCTTCCGCGATCAGAAGCAGCAGGCCCTGGTTGGCGTGGAACTTGGCATAGGGAGAATTCTTGGCGGCAAAGATGGGGATCAGCACCAGGATGCTGATGTAGGCCAGGATGCCCATCGCCTTGTTTTGCTGGATGTCCTGAGGGCTAAAGCTTTCGGTATAGTCCGGTGTATCTGTGATCTTTTTGATCGTCTGAGAAAGATCAGCCATTTCATTACCTCTCCTTAGATTGATAGGATGATTATGTCACAAACCCCGGATGAATACAAGGCCGTTTCGCAAATTTACGCCGCGGAGTTTGTAAGAATAGTAAAGCAAAGATTGTAAGGACAAATCCTTAAGATTCTTCGTATTTATTAGTAGATTCGGGTTGCCCGAATGGGGGGATTTTGGTATCATTACACCATATTTCCAATCTGTTTTTTTGCTGGGCATAATAAAAGAGGAGGAGAAAAACATGGCGACTTTCATCACCGAACCCTCGCACACTTTTAACGAATATCTTCTGATCCCCGGCTACTCGTCCGAGAACTGCATTCCGGCGAACGTCAGCCTGAAAACACCCCTGGTAAAATTCAAAAAAGGGGAAGAATCCGCCATCACCATGAACATCCCGATGGTCTCCGCCATCATGCAGTCCGTTTCCGGAGAAAAGCTGGCCGTCGCGCTGGCGATCGAAGGAGGCGTTTCGTTTATTTACGGGTCTCAGTCCATCGAGGATGAGGCGGCCATGGTGGCAAGGGCCAAGTCCACCAAGGCCGGTTTTGTCAAGAGCGACAGCAACGTGCACCCGGACGACACCCTGGCCGACGTGGTGGCCCTCACCGCCCGCACCGGGCATTCCACCATCGCCGTCACCGAGGACGGCACGGAGGAAGGCCGCCTGGTGGGCATCGTCACCAGCCGCGACTACCGTGTCAGCCGCATGCCCATGGATCTGAAGGTCCGGGAGTTCATGACGCCTTTCGAAAAGCTGATCTGGGCCAAAGAGGGCACCACCCTTTCCGAGGCCAACGACATCATCTGGGAGCACAAGCTGAACTCCCTGCCCATCATCAGCGAGGACGGCAGGCTCTGCTACCTGGTGTTCCGCAAGGACTACGATTCCCACAAGCAGAACCCCAACGAGCTGCTGGACATCCACAAGCGCTATGTGGTGGGCGCGGGCATCAACACCCGTGACTACGCGGAGCGCGTGCCCGCCCTGCTGGAGGCCGGCGCGGACGTGCTGTGCATCGACTCCTCCG
>JAGAEH010000061.1 GCA_017613225.1 Lachnospiraceae bacterium | reverse complement strand
GTCGTACTGCTTGTCCAGGCCGTGGAAAGCGCAGCTTTCGGATTCGAAATAGGTGGGGTTGCCGCCCAGCTTTTCAATGATGGGGGCCGCCTCTGCGTTCATGACGACTTCCACGCCGTTTACGGTAAAGATGAACACGTCCTTGTTTTCGTTATCCTGCTTGCTTTCGGCTTCTTTCGTATCGCCGGCTGCCGTGGTGGTGGGAGTCTCGGAACCGCCGCAGGCTGTCATAGGCAGCATGGCTGCCAGTAAGATCACAAATAGTTTCTTCATTTTCCCTCCTCAGTTACGGGCCTTCCGCCATAACTTTTTAGATATCCATATTCTTCCAGTTCGCGGTACTGGTCAGCTTCCATCTCGTGATAGAAGTCCGTCATCTCCTGCCATTTGGCAACGGTCTCCGGTTCGCCGCGGTGGTCCGCGATGCCGCATTCCTCCTGCAGGTACTTGCCGAACCAGACGGCCATCTTTTCCGCGCCGGAAAGATTCAAGTGCAACCCATTATCGTAGGTATCGGTGTTAAAGTCAATACCGACCTCGTCGATCAGATCCAAAAAATTGATGTATTTTAACTGATTTTTCTGTGAATACTCCACCATCTGCTCTTCCCACTCGTCGTACCACACGGGGGAGATGCTGGGAGCCTTCATAAGGATCAGTTCCACACCCTTTTCCTTGCAGAGCGCCGTGATCTTGTCCAGATACTCGTAGGCTGTGGCGCCGAACTGATAGTCCGGCAGGGGACGCTTGCTGGGATAGGAGGTGACGGGCCGTACGTCCACCCGCATCAGGTAGCCCTGGTGGAAGGAGCGTTTGCCCTTGAACATGTACTCCCAGTCCTCGCCGGTCAGCTCGCTCCAACGGGAATGGTACCGCAGCAGGGGGAAGACGTAGGACAGGAAGCTCTCCTCTTCCGTCATGGAGGCCTTGATGGAGGCCACCTTGGAGGAGGACCACTTCATGCCGTCCAGGGTCAGCCGGTTGTAGGCCTCGTTCTGGGGCTCGTTGTACTTCATGGACAGCACGTTGAAGACCACCGCCTTGGGAGTCTCGTACTGCAGCGTCTCCTCCAGCAGATAGTAGCTCTGCCAGATCAGCTGCTGAGCGCTGCCCCGGATATAGCTGGTGATGCCGTACTCCTCCCACATCTTGATGGGGGAGATGTTCTCATAGCACTCGCAGTCGCCGATGAAGATCACGTCGTTGCCGCCGGCGTGGTCGTAGTAGTCCGCGATCAGCCGGCCTTCGATGATGTCGTTGATATATTTGGGCGTCAGCAGTCTCTGGAAGAACCAGAAGCCCGCGCAGAAGACGGCCAGCGCGGCGACGATGGCGATGATCCGTTTTTTCATCGATGTCTTTTCCATACAGCAGGCCCTCCTCTCTTAGAATTGGTTGTAGATGAACTGGGTGGCGTCGTAGCCCACGCCGTAGGCGCCGAAGATCAGCACGGCGAACACCAGCAGCAGGATCACCGCGGAGACGCAGACCACGCCGCGTTTCTCGAAGTTCACCCGGATGTCGTCCTTCTGGCGGTAGCGCACGATGCTGACGGCGATCATCAGGATGCAGCCGATCAGCACCACCAGGTAGTCGGCGCCGGTCAGTCCCAGCTTCAGCACGTCGGCGGAGAAGATGCTGCCCCAGCCGCCGGTGGTGAAGATGGTCCCCACCTGCTTAAAGGAGGTGGGCACGTTCCGGTATACGTCCAGGATGCGGATGGCGCCCATCAGCCAGAAGGTGCGGAACATCTGGAAGACGTCGTACCAGCCCCGGTTGGTGCAGGGCAGGGCCGTGTGGAATTTCTTGTACAGCGGCTCCATCTCGTAGCTGGCCACGGTAACGACGCAGTTCAGCATGCCCCAGACGATGAAATTCCAGGCGGCGCCGTGCCACAGACCCGTGGCGAACCACACCACGATGTTGGCGATGTACACGGTCACCCGCTTGCCCACGGCCTTGCCCATGTGGTCTCTGGACCACTTGGACAGTTTCAGCATGGGCTGGCTCACCGACAGGGGATAGAAAATATAGTCCTTAAACCAGGCGCCCATGGTGATGTGCCACCTGGTCCAGTATTCGTTGATGTTCTTGGAAAAATAGGGGGTGATGAAGTTTTCTTCCATTTTGATGCCGAAGATCTCGCCCACGCCGATGGTGATGTCGATGCCGCCGGTGAAGTCGGCGTAGAGTTCGATGGCGTAGAACAGGATGATCAGCACCACGTAGGCGCCCTGGTACTCCTCCGGCTTGGCCGACAGAGTCTTCACCCCCGCCAGCAGCCGGTCGGCGATCACCAGCTTCTTAAAGAAGCCCCAGGCGATGCGCATCAGGCCGCTGCGGATCCGCACCGGATCGAAGGCATGTTCCCCGTACAGCGTCTCCGAAAGCTTGTCGTAACGGCTGATGGGGCCCTGGATGATCTGGGGGAAGAAGCTGACGAACAGGGCAAACTTTGCCAGATTGGACTGGGCTTTGGTCTTGCCCCGGTACACGTCGATCAGGTAGCCCATGCTCTTGAAGGTATAGAAGGAAATGCCCATGGGCAGCGCGAAGCTCAGGAAGGAGATCTCCCCGTGGAAGATGGCATTGATGTTGTCGATCACGAAGTCGGTGTACTTGACGACGGCCAGAATGCCCAGGTTCAGGAGCAGGCAGGCCAAAAACCACCCCCGGGTCTTCTTCTTGACGTCTGCCTTGTAGGCCTTCCGGGCCTCCTTGTCCATCTCCTTCTTGTGGGCGTCATAGTAGGCGTTCCCGGCCTCCTGAATGCCGCTGATGCGGGTGCCGGCATACCAGGTGGTCACCGTGGTGACTCCGATGTACGCCAAAAAGCGGATCCCCGCCCAGGCATAGAAGACAGCGCTTCCGACCAGCAGCAGGATCCACTGGAACTTTTTCGGTATTAAGTAGTACAGAATGAATAGACCGCATAAAAACGCGATGAATTCATAGGATGTAAACAGCATGTTCTATCAGTCTTCGTCCTGAAGTTTCTCGATCAGCGCGTACAGCGCCTGAGCGGAGTTGAAGTTCTCCGGCACGATCTCCTCCGCGGGAATGGCAACGTCGAATTCGGAATTGATCTCGGTGATCAGGCTGATGATGTCAAAGGAATCCAGGATCTTGTCATCGATCAGCGTGTCGCAGTCGGTAAAGTCCACTTCGGGATGCAGGTCGCTTAAGATCTCCAGTAATTCTTCCATGTTATGTCTCCTCGTCGTTAAACTGTCTCTTGTCATCCTGAGCGGAGGGCACGCAGTGCCCGCAGCCGAAGGATCCTTCGTCGCTTTGCTCCTCAGGATGACAGGCTTTTACTTGCGGGCGCTCAGGTAGCGCTCCTTTAAAGTCTTGCGGTCGATCTTCCCGTTGGGGGTGTAAGGCAGTTTTTCCAGCTGCTCCACCACGTTGGGGACCATGTACCGCGGCAGTTTTTCCTTGACGAACCGCAGCAGATCGGCCACCGGAACTTCTCCCACATAATACAACACGATCTTCTTTTTGTCATCATCAAATATGCAGCAGGAAGTTTTGATGTCGTCGTGCTGATTGACGATGGCCTCGATCTCGCCCAGCTCGATGCGGTGGCCCATGTGCTTGATCTGATAGTCCTTGCGGGACAGGAAGATCAGCTCGCCGGCCTTGTTGTACCGTCCCAGGTCGCCGGTGCGGTAGATGATCTCGTTGTAGGCGGTGTTCAGAGGGTTCTGCACGAAGGCCTCCGCCGTCTTTTCCGGGTTGTTGTAGTAGCCCAGGGTCACGGAGGTGCCGCGGATGCAGATCTCGCCGGTCTCCCCGGGGGCCGCCGGTTCATTCTTCTCGTTCAGCAGCAGGATCTCCGTGTTGCGGAAGGGCCTGCCGATGGGGATCACGTCGTCCGGTCCGAAGGCCCGGTCCACCACAAAGTAGCAGCTCATGCCGGTGCACTCCGTCGGACCGTAGAGGTTGACGAACATGGCGTCCGGCAGGGTCTCGCGCCACAGGTTGAACTGCTTGATGGGGAAGACTTCGCTGCCGAAGGCCACGGTGTGCAGATACCGGGGCACCACCTTGTCGAAGGTCTTGAAGGCGGAGATCATGGTCAGCGCCGAGACCACCCAGCAGACGGTGTTGATCTTCTTTTCGTTTAAAAATTCCACCAGCTTGACGGGGAACATGAACAGCTGCTTGGGCACCAGATAGGTGGTGGCGCCGAACTTCAATGTGGGATACAGTTCCTTCAGGCAGGCGTCAAAGTACAGGGGCGTCTGGTTGCCGAAGACAGTGTCCCGGTCAAACTTCAGCACGGAGGACAGCTGCTCGATGTAGTCGATCACCGAACGGTGGCAGGCCACCACGCCCTTGGGCACTCCGGTGGAACCGGAGGTGAACACGATGTAGATGGGATCGGTATCGATCTGCCTGTCCCGGATCTGCGCCAGCGCCGCCTCGTCCACGGGAGTTTTGATGATGTCCTGATACAGGAAAATCTCTCCCTGATAGGCGAAGCCCTCCACGATCTTTCTGGTCTCCTCATCGCAGATGATGGCCCTGGGCTTTAAGCTGCCGAAGATCAGTTCGAT
>JAGAEH010000060.1 GCA_017613225.1 Lachnospiraceae bacterium | reverse complement strand
GATCTACGCACTGTTCGGCCGGTCCTTCCCGGGCATCTTCATGCACCGGGGCTACAACTGGCACAGGACCGTCACCTACCTGACCACGGACGTGTACGGCATATACGGAACGTCCATCAAGGTGGCAGCCACCTACATCGTGCTGTTCATCATCTTCGGCGAGGTGATGAACAAGTGCGGCATGGGCCAGTTCTTTAACGATATCGCAAACGCCCTGGCCGGACATACCAAGGGCGGCCCTGCCAAGGTGGCAGTGCTGGCTTCCGGCTTCCTGGGCTCCATCAACGGTTCGGCCGTGGCCAACGTGGTGACGACCGGTACCTTTACCATTCCGCTGATGAAGAAGACCGGCTACTCCAAGGAGTTTGCCGGCTCGGTGGAGGCCACGGCCTCGGTGGGAGGACAGCTCCTCCCGCCCATCATGGGCGCGGCGGCCTTCGTCATGGCGGAGACACTGGGCGTCAAATACGGCGTCATCATCAAAGCGGCTGTGATCCCGGCTCTGATCTATTATCTGGGTATCATCGTACAGGTGCAGATGCGTGCGACGAAGGATCATCTGAACGGTCTTCCCAAGGACCAGATGCCGAAGGTGAAAGAAGTGATGAAGCAGCGGGGGCACCTCCTGATCCCCATTGCCTTTTTACTGTATATGCTGATCTTCAGCGGAGTCACGGTCATCCTCGGTGCGTTCTGGACGATCGTCGTGACCATCGTCGTCGCGCAGCTGCGCCCCATCAGCCGCATGAGCCTAAAGGACATCTGTGACGCTTTCGTCGCCGGCGCCAAGTCCACGGTCTCCGTGGCCATGGCCTGCGCCTGCGTGGGTATCATCGTGGGCGTCTGCGGCATGACCGGCTTCGCGCTGAACGTGGCACATGCCATCATCAGTATCGGCCAGCAGAGCCTGCTTCTGACCCTGTTCTTTACCATGATCACCTGCATGATCCTGGGCATGGGCCTGCCGTCCATCCCTTCTTATCTGATCACGGCCACTATCGCAGCGCCCGCTCTGGTGGAACTGGGACAGCCGGTGATCGCGGCCCATATGTTCTGCTTCTACTTCGCGATGTTCGCGAACCTGACGCCGCCGGTGGCTCTGGCTTCCTTTGCGGCGGCAGGCCTTTCGGGAGGCAGCCCCATGAAGACGGGCTGGCAGTCGGTCCGGCTGGCATTGGCGGGCTTCATCGTGCCCTTCATGTTCGTCTATAACCCGGCGCTGCTTTTGGAAAACGTGGGCTGGCTCACGGGCATACAGGTGGTGGTGACCGCCTGCATCGGCGTGGTGCTGATCGCGGCAGCGGTGGAGGGCTATCTGTTCGGGCGGATGAACATCCTGCTGCGGATCATCGCCGGCGCCGGCGCCTTCCTGCTGATCGACAGCCGCCTGGTCACCGACCTGATCGGCATCGCCTGCCTGGCGGTGATCATCCTGGCTCAGAAGTTTATTTTCAACAAAGACAAGCAAAAACCAGAACCGAAACCTGCATAAACCGGCTGTTCGTACCTGCTGAGACGAGACGCCTGTACCTGCCAGATACATGATTCCCCTTTTTTTGCCCCGGCTCTGCCGGGGTTTTTTAACGTAAGGAAAGCCGCGCGGACGCGCGGCTCCTGAGGTTTTGGGAACGGAATCTGAAGGGTCACTTCAGTGCCATCACGTAGATCTGGCAGGGGTTGTGCCAGCCCCACAGCGAGGGGAGGACTTCAAATTCGCGGAAGCCCATGCTCTGATAAAAGCGGTTGGTGTCGTCGTAACAGGCGTAGCGCCCCATCTGCACGGTCTTCACCTGCAGGAACTGACAGCCCAGACCGGAGGCCCGGGCCTTTGCGGCTTCAAACAAGGCGCAGCCGATGCCCCGGCGGTGATACTCCTTCCGTACGCCCATCACGGCCAGTTCCATGGTGGCGTCGCCGGTCTGCTTCAGACAGAGGATGCCCAGGGGCATGGAAGCAGAACCATCGCAGGACTGCTCATACGCCGCGAAGCAGAGCTGGCCGGCGCTTTCCTTGATGTACCCCTCCGTGGATTCCGGGACGCCGAACCACTCCGGCAGGGCCTCCAGGACCTGGCGGACGGCGGCCGGTTTTTCTTGTGGATCAGTTAGTTCAATGATACTGAAGTCAGACATGGCAGGCCTTTCTGCGAATGATAGAGATCCTTCGGCTTCGCTCAGGATGACATCGATGGAACCGTCCTAAAAGTGTCAGTGCGCGGGAAACTCCCTGGTCATCAGCAGGCTCTTGAAGTCGTAGCGGTAGCTGCGCTTCTGGTCCTCCGGCAGGGCCAGGTACATCTCCAGGATGTCCACGGATACGCGCCCGATGGAGAACAGGATCTCGGTGAACTGCTTTTCATCGTACTGGTCCTTATACTGCGCTTCCAGCTCGCTGATCTTCTTGTAGCCGAAGTAATAGGTGGTAAAGTAGCCTTCCATGTCCTCCTGCTGCTTGACCTGGCCCCGGGCGGTGGTGTAGTCGTAGTCCAGCTCGTCCATGTACAGCTTTACGGCGTCCTTGATGGGCCGGCCAAAGTAGCGGAGCATCAGGTCGGCCTTGATGCGCACGGCGGTGTGATGCTGGCGGTAGGCCGTGAACAGCGGATAGAAGGGATCCTCTGGATAGATGAACTCGAACAGGGTCTCCGAGCGGTGGGCGGTGCCTTCGATCAGCGGAGTGCTGCGGACGCCGGGCATCTTCATGGTCTCGGGGAGAGTGTCGGTGATGGAACGCACGCCCTGGCAGAAGTGGCCGGGGAATGACTCGTGCACGGCATTCATCTTGATCCAGCCGTCGGTGACGTTCTTATAATTGTATTTGTTGAGGATCATGGTGCCGGTGAGAGGATCGGTGCCGGGATCGCAGCCCTCGGAGCCGCCCCAGGGCCAGGAAAAACGCCACTCATAGGGGGTCACCTGGCAGGTGCAGTAGACGCCCTCCGGCAGCCAGATGTAGTTGTAGGCCTCCTTGCGGGCCCGCTCCAGGTACTCCACGCCCTTGCGGTACAGGTCGTAGATGTTGTCGCAGGGACCTGCGTACTTGAGCAGGATGGCGTTCACGTCCGCGGCGGTCCGTACGTCTTTTGCCTCCGGCACGGGCAGGCTCCTGGCGATGGAGAACATGCGGGCGCGGGTCTTTTCGATCTCCGCCTCGTGCCAGGAGAGAATGGCGTCAAAGTCCACGCCCAGGCTGTCCCACAGCACGGTGCGGTAGTACTGCTCGTCCAGCTTCACAATGGCGTCGTCGGTCTCTGCCTGACGTCCGGGATCGTCCTTCAGATACTTCTCCTCTACGAAAGCGGCGTATTCGGTCAGCTTTTCGCAGGCGCCGAGAAGGGCCTCGCCCACGATCTTCTGGAACCAGGGGTTCATGTGGCTGTATTCTTCCGCCAGGTGCTCCACGTGATATTTGATGTTTTCCACGGATACGCGGCAGATGACGGGGAAGGGACGCAGGTTCTCAATGGGCACGTCGCCGATCCACTCCTGCACGGCCTCCCAGACCTTCGGCAGCTGTTCGGCGCAGGCCAGGAAGCGGCGGGATTTTTCCTCGTCGTTGGTGGCGAATTCCCGGTAGGCGAACTGGGCGTAGCGGGCGATCTCCGTCACCGTCATGTGAGGCTTGGAAAAGACGGCCGTCAGCCGGACGGAGGAGGCCTTCAGGGCGTCCGTCATCTGTTTTTTCATGATCTCGAAAACGGGCTCGGGGGTGGCGAGGGCGGCGGTCCGCTGCTGCAGGGCGGCCAGCTCGTCGCAGAGCTTCGCCTTGTTTTCCAGGTTGGGGATCAGACGCAGATAGTCGGCGCGGCCGCTGCCGGAAAACTCTCTGTGAAAAAGGGCAATGTCGCGGTCCAGTTCGCGGTATTGCATGACCAGTGCTTCTCTTTCCATGGGGACTCCTTTCAGACCGCCCGGTCGGGGCAGGGATGTTTCAATGAGATTATAACGCTTCAGGCTCACGCTGAAAAGAGAAATGTGGAATACCCGGATGACCAGACACCGCCCCGACGAAACTGCAGCCGAGGCGGCTGGCGCAGGCGGGCCTGGTCCGAACGGGGGCCGGAAGACCTGACGCCGAAGGGAATGGTCAGAAAAAGGATATATAAGATCGGCGGATTTGTCAGGTAACCGGTCGTTACGCGGCAGACGCATCTTATACAGAGCAGTTGCCCGGGATCCAAACAGAAAACTGCCGTCCAAAGTGCAGCCGCGGGACCGCCGCCTCTGCGGCCGAAGAGCAATTACTACCTATAAAAAGTGTGTGCTTGCAATATCGGCCGGAAGAGCTTGACAGGACGAAAGATCGCGATACAATGGAAAAACACGGCTTTCAGGGGCCCAAAAGGCGCGAAAAACGCCGTAAAACCCCGAAAAATCGTACTTTTTTCGAATTTATCTATTGACGTCCCCCTATCCTTTTTGCTATACTACTCCGGCGCGTTTCCAAAACGCAGTTATTTTGATGCGCGCAAAAATCTGAAAAGGAGGAATAAAGCATGCCTACATTTAACCAGTTAGTGAGAAAAGGCAGAGAGACTTCCGAGAAAAAGTCTACCGCGCCCGCTCTGCTGAGAGGCTACAACTCTCTGCATAAAAAGGCGACGGAACAGGCTTCTCCCCAGAAGCGCGGTGTGTGCACGGCCGTCAAGACCGCAACACCCAAGAAGCCGAACTCAGCTCTGCGTAAGATCGCCAGAGTCCGTCTCTCAAACGGCATCGAGGTTACGAGCTACATCCCCGGCGAAGGCCACAACCTTCAGGAGCATAGCGTCGTTCTGGTTCGCGGCGGCAGGGTAAAGGATCTTCCCGGTACCCGTTATCATATCGTCCGCGGCACGCTCGACACGGCCGGTGTTGCAAATCGTAAGCAGGCCCGTTCAAAGTACGGCGCTAAGAGACCTAAGAAGAAAGCTTAGGCAGTACCTGGTATAGCATCGTCTAACTGATTTTTAGTGTTAAAGGCTGCTTTTCTGTTATAGAAGAGTGTACTTTGGACACGAACACCTGTTAGCAGACATGTGAGTACCGATGATCTAAAGCCCTCAGGGGCAATTATTTAAGGAGGGAAGTAACGTGCCACGTAAAGGACATACCCAAAGAAGAGACATCCTTGCCGATCCTGTCTACAACGACAAGGTCGTGACCAAGTTGGTGAACAACATCATGCTGGACGGCAAGAAGGGTGTTGCGCAGAAGATCGTATACGGCGCCTTTGAGAGGATCGAGAACACCACCGGAAAGCCCGCAATGGAAGTTTTCCGCGACGCCATGAACAACATGATGCCGGTTCTCGAAGTCAAGGCGAAGCGTATCGGCGGCGCAACGTATCAGGTGCCCATCGAAGTCAAGGCAGACAGACGCCAGGCTCTGGCGCTGCGCTGGCTGACCATGTTCTCCCGCAAGAGAGGTGAAAAGACCATGGAAGAGCGTCTCGCAAACGAGATCATGGACGCTTCCAACAACACCGGCTCCGCGGTCAAGAGAAAAGAGGACATGCACAAGATGGCAGAAGCGAACAAGGCATTTGCCCACTATCGTTTCTAATTTTCAGGAGGAACTACTTTGTCTGATAGAGAGTATCCGCTTGAGCGGACACGAAACATCGGAATAATGGCGCACATCGATGCGGGCAAGACTACGCTCACCGAGCGTATCCTGTACTATACCGGTGTCAACTACAAGATGGGCGATACCCACGAAGGAACTGCTACCATGGACTACATGGATCAGGAGAAAGAGCGCGGTATCACCATTACTTCGGCTGCCACCACGTGCCATTGGACGCTGGAAAAGGAGACCAAGCCCATGCCCGGCGCCATGGAACACCGCATCAATATCATCGATACGCCCGGCCATGTGGACTTCACCGTAGAGGTGG
>JAGAEH010000059.1 GCA_017613225.1 Lachnospiraceae bacterium | reverse complement strand
CAAGCTTTCGTTTCTGTGGCTGTGCGGCCTGTTTTTCCTGATCGAGTTCCGCTATGTGGGCGCCACCATGCGCTCGGTGCGGGCGCTGGCGTTCCTGGGACTGGTCCTGAACGTGGCGCTGATCTCGTTTCTGATCATCGCGCTGTTCTCCAGGCGGCTGACCAACGCGCTGATCCGCCTGTCGGTGAGGCTGCTGGGGAAGATGCACTTTGTCAAGAATGTTCCGGAGATGATGGACCGGGCCCAGGAAAAGCTGGAGCAGTATCATGAGTGCGCCCAGTTCTTCCGCCGCAACCCCAGGCAGATCATGAAGACCTTTGGCGTGCTGACCGTCCAGAGGCTGGCGATCCTGATCATCCCCTTCTGCATCTACAAGAGCTTCGGGATGACGGGGCAGACCCTGTTCCACGTGGTGGCGACGCAGCTGATCGTCAACCTCTGCTGCGACATGATGCCGATCCCCGGTGCGGTGGGCATCAGCGAAGCCATCTTCCTGACTCTGTTCGGGCCGATCTTTTCGGAACGGAACCTTTACCCCGCGGTGCTCATGTCCCGCGGCATCAGCTTTTACTTCTTACTGGTGGCGTCCGGGGTGGCCATCATCCTGTTCAAGGTGGTCAAGGCGATCCGCCGAAGACACTGATTTCCCTTATCATACGGAAGGAGGACCATTTTGGTCGGTTATTGGAATTATTCGGTATATCTGACGTACGGCGGACTGGTCTCCGCCATGATCGGCATCACTTTTGCCATGAAGCAGAACATCAAGGCGGCGCTGATCTGCCTGCTGGTCTGCGGGCTCTGCGACCTTTTTGACGGCACCATCGCCAGCCACTGCAAGCGGACGGAGGACGAAAAGAGCTTCGGCATGCACATCGACTCCCTCTGCGACATGGTCAGTTTCTGCGTGTTTCCGGCCCTGATCAGCTGGGGACTGGGCATCCGCAGCTGGTACGGCATGGCGGCCATGATCTTCTTCGCCCTGTGCGGCGTGGTGCGCCTGGCCTTCTTTGACGTGCAGGAGATCAACATTTTAAAGAGCGGCGCCCCCCGGCGCGACGGCTTCCTGGGGCTGCCGGTCACCAACGTGTCCCTGATCATCCCCGGCCTGTTCGCCATCGACGCCATGATCCCCGGCTCCCGCAGCGCCTGGTACAGCCTGGTGCTGTTCCTGCTGGGCATGGCCTTCATCACTCCCTTTAAAATGAAGAAAGCCTACGGAAAACACCTGATCTGGGTGGCCGGCATCGGCGTGGCCATCTGGGTGCTGGTCTTTGTGTTCGGAGATAAGATACAATGCTTACCTGGCTCTATGATTCCGTGACCGGAAGAAGGATCCTGCGGCTTTTGACGGCGCCCTGGATCTCCAGGGCTGCGGGACGCTTCATGGACTCCCGTCTGTCAAAGCCCGTGATAAAGCCCTTCATCCGCGCCAAAGGCATCGACGTGACCGAAGCCGCGGACGGGGACTGGCAGAGCTTCAACGCGTTCTTTACCAGGCCTCTCAAGGCAGAGGCGAGGCCGGTGGATCCGGATCCCGAAGCTTTCATCTCCCCCTGCGACGGCTATCTGAAGGCCCAGCCCATCGAGGCCGGCGTGTCCATCACCGTCAAGGACGTGCCTTATACCATCGCCGAACTGCTGCGCAGCGAAGGCCTGGCAAAACACTTTGAAGGCGGCACCTGCCTGGTGTTTCGGCTGACGCCCACGGACTATCACCGCTACGTCTATCCGGATGACGGCATGCAGCTGTATGTCCGCCGCATCGAGGGCGTGCTGCATACGGTGCAGCCGGTGGCCACGGAGCGGACGGACGTGTTCGTCCAGAACAGCCGGGAATACAGCCTGCTAAGAACGGAGCACGGCGGCTGGATGGTGATGATGGAAGTGGGAGCCCTGCTGGTGGGAAGGATCTGCAATCTCTATCAGAGCAGACACCGCTTCGTCCGGGGAGAAGAGAAGGGCTGGTTTGAATTCGGCGGCTCCACCATCGTGGTGCTGACGGAGAAGGGCCGCCTGGACCTTCGGGAGGACATCAAAAAAGCCTCCGCTCTGGGAGAGGAGACCCGGGTACTGCAGGGAGAAAGAACGGGAACGCTTCACTCTTTCTGATCGGATGCTTCGGCAATGATCTGATCGATATAGTTTAATATTTCATCCCTTGGGATGCCAAGCGCAGCGGAGAACTCGTCATGGAGCAGCCGCTGTGCTTCTTTAAAGAAGTTGTCATCGCTGATGTGCAGCTTTTTGCCCACGGCGCGCTGTTCTTCCTGGTGGAAATACAAGGCTTTGATCATCCGGATCAGCTGCAGGCGGTCGCCGCTCAGGAGGATCTCCTTATACCGGACCTTGCGCTCCGCCTCGTCCTCGATCCACATGGTGTCCTGATCCGGCAGGGACTGGATCAGCGCGAGGATCTCGTCGGAAGAGAGGGCTTTGTGCATTTTGGCGGTGAGTTTTTCGCAGTCGACGGGGACGAAAATGGTGGAAGACTGTTTGAAGAGCGGTTTCAGGACATAATAAGTCACCTCCCGGTCCCGGAAGGGTTTTTTCGTGATCTCCGTGATGCGGCACACGCCGTCGGTCCCGTAGACCACTACGTCGTTTACTTTATGGGGAAATCCGCCGTTCATAATGACAGTATACCATTAATTTTTCAGAAATGTAAGTGAGAGTCGCTGAAAAATGTGTTAAAATATCACTACTATGCCAGGGAGGTCTTACATGGCAGAGCAGTCCGTATCCAAACAAGAACTGAAAAAACAGGCGATGCTGAACGGCCCCGTGCCCCAGACGATCATGAAGATGGCGGTCCCCACCATCGTCTCTTTCCTGATCAGCAGCATCTACAGCCTGGCGGACACCTATTTTGTCAGCGGCATCGGCACCAACGCCACGGCGGCGGTGAGCGTCAACGCGTCGCTGGACCAGATCATTTTCATGATGGGGTCCATGCTGGCGGTGGGCGGCAACAGCTACATCGCCCGTCTGCTGGGAGCCAGGGACGACAAAAAGGCGAATCAGGTGCTGTCCACATCCTTCTTTACCGCCATCTTCCTGGGAACGGTCATGCTGGTCATCGGCACCGTCTTCATGAAGCCCATGGTGCGGATGCTGGGCGCCACGCCTACTTGCGAGCAGTATTCCATCGAATACGCCACCTACGTGCTGCTGGTGGCCCCCATCATGGCCAGCAGCTTTGTGCTGAACCAGTGCCTGCGCGCCGAGGGAAGCGCCATCTTCTCCATGTTCGGCATGAGCTTCGGCGGCATATTAAACTGCATCCTGGACCCGATCTTCATCAACGGCATGGGTCTGGGCGTGGCCGGCGCCTCCATGGCCACGGCCATCTCCAAGCTGGTCAGCTGGTGCATCCTGCTGTACCCCTACCTGCGCAAACGCACCATTCTTCACATCTCCTTCAGGTCCATCAAGTACAGCAGGGACATCGTGGGAGAGGTGGTGTCCGTGGGATCCTCGTCCCTGCTGCGCAGCGGCCTGGCGGTGGTATCGGCCATCATCCTGAACAACCTGGCCGGCAATTATTCCGACGCCCTGCTGGCGGGTATCGGCGTTACCAACAAGATCATGATGTTCCCCTTCAGCATCATCCTGGGCTTCGGCTCCGGCTTCCAGCCGGTGACGGGCTACAACTGGGGAGCCAAACAATATGACAGAGTTCACCAGACCCTGAGCTTCTCCTCCAAGGTGGCCATACTGGGTTCCATTGTGATGGGGGCGTTCTGCGCCATTTTTGCCAATACCATCATATCCTGGTTCACGGAAGCGGACGCGGAGATGATGTGGATGGGGGCGCTGTGCATACGGCTGCAGAGCTTCGTGCTGCCGGTCCACGCCTGGGTGGCGGTGGTCAACATGTTCTGCGCTGGCATCGGCTTTGCCAGCGGCGCCGTCATCCTGGCCACGGCCAGACAGGGCACCTGCTTCATCCCCTTCGTATTCCTGCTGAACGCTCTGTTCCATGAATACGGCATCCTGTCCATCCAGGCAGTGGCGGACCTGCTGTCCATCATCCTGGCGGTGGTGGTGCTGCGGAAGGCCATGAAGAAGGTACGGGCGGCGGAGCAGGCTGTGGCAGTGGTAAGGGATATTTAGAGATCCTTCGACTGCATGCGCTTCGCGCACTCCGCTCAGGATGACAGCGGCATGTCATCCTGAGGAGCGCAGTGACGAAGGATCTCTGATGGAGAAAAGATGAAAGAGACGAAAAAGCAACTGAAGACCCGCGTCGACGCCGTGCTGGCCCGCCTGGACGAGGCCTACGGCACCGATGTGCGCTGCTATCTGACCCACACGGACGCCTGGCAGCTGCTGATCGCCGTGATCTTAAGCGCCCAGTGCACCGACGCCCGGGTGAACATGGTCACGCCGGCACTGTTTGAAGCCTATCCCACGCCGGAGGCCATGGGGCAGGCCGAGGTGAAGGACGTGGAGCGGCTGATCCACTCCGTGGGCTTTTACCACAACAAGGCGAAGAACATCGTGGACTGCAGCCGGGTGATCGCGGAGGAGTACGGCGGCGTGGTGCCGGGGGACATCGAAGAGCTTACAAAGCTCCCCGGCGTGGGCCGCAAGACCGCCAACGTGATCCGGGGCAACGTCTACGACGATCCCAGCATCGTGGTGGATACCCACGTAAAGCGGATCTCCAACAAACTGGGCTTTACCACGGAGGAAGACCCGGTCAAGATCGAATTCGACCTGATGAAAGTCCTGCCGAAGGACCATTGGATCATATATAACATACACATCATCACGCTGGGCAGGACCATCTGCACGGCCCGCAAGCCGGACTGCGCGAACTGCTTTTTAAAGGACCTCTGTCCCAGCAATAAGGAGTAAAAGATCATGTATCAGAAGAAAAAACAGAGGATCATGCTGATCATCATCGCGGCGATCCTGATCATCGCGATGGTACTGCCCCTGGTGGCCAGCCTGCTGTCATGACCAGGCTTGTCTGCATGACAGGCAGCGCGGCGGACCTGGCGGCAGCCGAGCTCTATGAGCAGAATGCCGCCTTGTTCGCAGAACACTTTCCCGAACGGTTTCTGGAGCGGGTACGGGCGCTGAAAGGAGTCTTCGTGCAGGCGGGATCTGAAGCTAACGGGGAAGAATTGCCCCGGTCTGCAGGAAAAAAGGACGGGAGGCAGGCCGTTTCCATCGGGGAAGGCGGCCTGTGGGCGGCCCTGTGGGATCTGGGCGAAGCGGCCGGCACCGGCCTGACCGTGGACGCCGCGGCCATCCCCATCCGGCAGGAAGCGGTGGAGGTCTGCGAGTTTCTGGGACAGGATCCCTACGCGCTGCCTTCTTCAGGCCAGGTGTTTTTGCTGGATCCGCGGGACGCGGCGGATGCCGGACAGCCTGATTTTACCGTCATCGGCCGTACCGCCGGCGCAGCCGCGCGCACCGTCCGCATCGGGGACCGCGTCCGCTATCTGAACAGGAGCACAAGATGAACATCGTTTTGCTGGAGCCGGAGATCCCGGCAAATACCGGAAACATCGGCCGCACCTGCGTGGCCACCGGCACGGCGCTGCACCTGATCCGGCCGCTGGGCTTTCTGCTGCGGGAAAAGGAACTGAAGCGGGCCGGCATGGATTACTGGCACCTGATCGATCTGCACCTCTATGACGACTGGCAGGACTTCCTCCAGAAGAATCCCGGCGCGAGGCTGGTGATGGCCTCCACCAAAGGGCGCAGCATCTATTCCGATTTTCAGTATAACAAGGGTGATTACCTGGTTTTCGGCAAAGAGAGTGCCGGAATTCCGGAAGAGATATTAAAAGAGCATCCGGATACGACGGTGCGGATCCCGATGCTTTCGGACATCCGATCCTTAAATCTTAGCAATTCCGCGGCTATCGTGCTGTACGAGGCGCTGCGCCAGACCGGCTTTACCGGGCTGCAGACCCAGGGGGAGCTGCACCGGCTGAAGTGGTAAAAACAGAATAGGAGGCCCGCCATGGATTATGTCCGGCTGCCGTTTGAACAGTATTTCATCAATACCAGCGAGAATTATAACAACAGAGGGGAGGTCTCGTATCCCATCGTGTACAACGCGGTCAGCTACAGTCATTCCGCGCTGGAGCGGCTGCTGAGGATCCATCATGACGTCAACTACGAGATCCACTATGAGGAGGAACGCAACGCGATCCAGGTGAACTTCCAATATACGGATGGATTCATGGACTGGATCGCCAACGTGGTAGAGATCGCCACAAAGTATTACGACTCCATTGAATATGAAGGCGAGCCCCTGCAGCTGCGGGTGCATCACGGCTGGGGAGAAATGTACCGCGCCATCAAAAATGAGCTGCGGAGGCAGTGGCAGCTCATGCACGAGGAGCACCCGGAGGCCGAAACGGAGATCCTGGGATGGTCCCTGGGCTCGGCCCAGGCGATCCTCTGCGCCCAGGATTTAAACTATAACTTCGGCGTCAAGCCCTATCTCTATACCTTCGGGACCGTCAAGCCCTTCAAGAGCGTCCGGTCCAATGCCGTCCGCATGAAAGAATACCTGGGCTCGATCTGCAAGGAATGCTGGAATTTTACGGACGTCAACGACATCATCACGTATCTGCCGCCCTTCCGCGGGTATCTGATGATAAACCGGGTGGACGTGAAGTCCGGGCTGAGCAAGTCCTTCTTCCGTCTGCTGAAACCTCTCCGTTTTCACACCCTCTACGACCAGCCCGAGATATACGCCGGCCTTACGTCCCGCTCAGACTGAAAATGAATTCCGTTCCCACGCCCTCGGTGCTGATCACGTCGATGTTCTCTCCGTGGGCGTTGATCACTTCTCTTACAATGGCCAGGCCGATGCCTGAGCCTTTTTTGTCCTGTCCCCTGGATTCGTCCGCCTTGTAGAAGCGGTTCCAGATCTTCTTGATATTTTCTTTGGTGATCCCCACGCCCTGGTCCCTCACGGACACGAAGACTTTGTCCGCCCGGCGGAAAGTCTCCACGGTGATGGTGGAATTCTCCGGAGAAAACTTAATGGCATTGTCCGTCAGGTTGTACAGGACCTGCTGGATCTTGGCCCGGTCGGCGTGTACGTCGGCCTCTTTTTCTTCAAATATCAGATCAAAGGAGATGTTCTTCTCCTGGCAGCGGACCTCGAAGGAGGAACAGGTGTCGCGGATCAGCCGGTTGATGTCGAAATCGGCGTATTCCATGTACATGGAGTATTTTTCCACCGAGTTGAGCTGCAGCACGTTCTGGGTCAGCTCCTGCAGCCGTTCCGTCTCTTTAATGACCAGATTCAGGTATTTTTCCTGGTTCTCCGGGGGGATGGTGCCGTCCAGTATGGCGGTGATGTAGCCCTTGATGGAAGTCAGGGGGCTGCGCAGGTCATGGGAGACGTTGGACACGAACTGGCGCTGGTATTCGCCGGTGCGGTCCAGCTCGTGGGCCATGTAGTTCAGCGTGTCGGCCAGGTAGCCCAGCTCGTCGCGGGTCTTCACGGAGAGCTCGTAGCTCAAGTTGCCGTCCGCGTATTCCCTGGCGGCCCGGGTGATCCTGCGCACCGGTTTGTGCAGGATGAAATAGATCATCGCCGGGATCAGCAGGGAGATGCCGAAGACGATGAAGAAGGTGTAGTAGGTGGGTTTGATCAGGTCGTTGGCCGTGCGCTGGATCACGGACAGCGGCTCCGAAATGAAGAGATAGCCGAAAACGGTGTATTTGGCGGTCAGGTGGGAGGAGACGATCAGCCGCTCCTCCTTAAAGATGCCGTCCCAGGTGCCGGTGCTGTAATAGGAGCCGGGCTGCTGAGGGTCATAGGCGGTGATGGTGGTGCCGGTCAGCGCGCCGGAGGAGTCGAAGAGGACCTTACCGGTGGTGTCGGTCATCATGATGTCGAAGTCCTCGAAGCCGGAGATCAGGGCCAGCTTGTCCAGATATTCCGAATCGGTCACGGAGACGCCGTCAAAGACGCGGCTGCTCTCATCCGCCAGGGTCTGGGAGATCCGGCGGAGCTCGGCGGCCTGGGTCTCAAGGGTGCTGTAATAGGTGATCCGGTAGGTAAAGGTGGCGATGACCACCACGGACAGGGCCGCGAACAGCACGTAGCCGATGATGAATTTGAGCAGCAGCGGGAAACGGCGCATTATTTCACCTCAAAGCGGTAGCCCACGCCCCATACGGTGTGGAGGGACCAGGCCTCGTGATCCCCCAGCTTTTCGCGGAGGCGCTTGATGTGCACGTCCACGGTGCGGGAATCGCCGCCGTAGTCGTAGCCCCAGACCCGGTCCAGCAGCTGGTCCCTGGTGAAGACCTGGTTGGGAGAGGAAGCCAGAAAGTACAGCAGCTCCAGTTCCTTGGGGGGCAGCGCCAGGGCGGTGCCATACAGGGTGGCGATGTAGTTGTTTTTGTCGATGGTCAGATCCGGCAGCTGCACAATGTTTTCCGAAGGGGCGGGAGCGCTTTCCTGGCGGTTCGCGGCGCGGCGCAGCACCGCCTTGATGCGGGCCACCAGCTCCTTGGTGTCAAAGGGCTTTATCACGTAATCGTCGGCGCCCAGCTCCAGGCCCAGCACCTTGTCGAAGACTTCGCCTTTGGCGGACATCATGATGATGGGGGTCTGGGAGGTCTTGCGGATCTCCCGGCAGACCTGGTAGCCGTCCATCACCGGGAGCATCAGGTCCAGAAGGATGAGGTCGGGCTTCCAGCTGCGGAAGAGGTCCAGGGCTGTCTGGCCATCTTCGCAGGTCCTGGGCTCGAAAAATTCCTTGACCAGATACAGGGAGATCAGTTCTGAAATGTTGGGATCGTCGTCCACGATCAGGATTCTTTGTTTCGACATATCACATTTTCATCCTAATTCTTTCTTTCCACGTTTAAGCCGGTGGTCTGCCGGCGCCTTTGCGAAGCTGCTGCAGACATCCGCTGCCTTGCGGAGTGCAGGCGATCGCTGGAATGACAAAGCGAAGCTGCTGAAGACTGTCGCGACTCGTCGGTACTTAGCGAGGACAAGTGCCAACGCAGTCCGAGCTTACGTACCGTTACGACAAAGCGCCAAGTGGGAATGTGTCTGAAGCAGCCGCTTTGGCAGTAAAGCGATCAGCCAAAACGGAGCACCCAATGAGAACGTCTATAGCGGCTGCTTTGGCGCCTCAGACGATCACTTAAACTCCGCCACGGTCACGCCGTAGCCGCCTTCGCTGAAGTCCCCCTGCCGCCAGCTCTTCACGTGCTTGTTCTTCTTCAGCAGGGCGCGGACAGCTTCCCGCAGGGCGCCGGTGCCGCGGCCGTGGATGATGCGCACGCTGGGCAGGTGGGACAGGAAGGCGTCATCCAGGTATTTTTCCAGCTCCGGCATGGCCTCGTCCACGCGCTTGCCCACCAGATTGATCTCCGGCGAGATGGTCAGGGCCTTGCTCATGCGGATGGAACCGCCGCCGGTCACCTTGGACTTGCCGGAGGCATCGGCCTCCTCCTCGATGAGTTCCAGGTCGGAGATATTCACCTCCGAATGCAGGATGCCCATGCGCACGGTCAGATTGCCCTTTTCGTTGGGCAGGGTGCTGACGGTGCCGTTCAGATTCAGGCTCACCACATGGACGGCGTCGCCGATGTGCAGCTTTTCAGGTCTCTTGCCGGCCTTGCGCTCTTTCTGCTCGGTCTCGGCGCCCAGTTTATTCAGTTCTTCCCGCAGACCGGAGCGGATGGCCTCCGCCTCCTTGCCCGCGGTCATGCCCGCCTTGTTCATCTGGCGGATGGCCTTGTCGGCGGTATCCTTGGCGTTCTGGATGATCTCCCGCGCCTCGTCCCGGGCCTTGCCCAGGATGGCATTGCGCCGTTCGGCTAATTTTTCCTGTTCGGTGGCCAGCTCATTGCGCAGCCGTTCGATCTCCGCCCGCAGTTCTCTGGCCCTGGCCTCCTCGCTCTCCAGCTTCAGACGTTTTTCCTCCAGTTCGGAGATCACGTCCTCGAAGGCCTCGTCCTGGGCCCCGATCAGTTCCTGGGCCTGGGTGATGATATCCTCCGGCAGCCCCAGCTTGCCGGAAATGGCAAAGGCGTTGCTCTTGCCGGGGATGCCGATCAGCAGGCGGTAGGTGGGCTTTAACGTCGCCACGTCAAATTCGCAGCTGGCGTTCTCCACGCCGGGGGTGGACAGGGCGAAGAGCTTCAGTTCGCTGTAATGGGTGGTGGCCGCGCTGCGGATGTCCAGGCTCAGCAGGTGCTGCAGGATGGACATGGCCAGGGCGGCGCCTTCCACCGGATCGGTGCCGGCGCCCAGCTCGTCGAAGAGCACCAGGTCCCGCTCGGTCACGTGGTCGATGATGTCCACGATGTTGGTCATGTGGGAGGAGAAGGTGGACAGGCTCTGCTCGATGCTCTGCTCATCGCCGATGTCCGAATAGACCTCCTCGAAAACGCCGATGTCGGAGCCCTCCTCGGCCGGAATGTGCAGGCCGGACAGGGCCATCAGCGTCAGCAGGCCGATGGTCTTTAAGGTGACCGTCTTGCCGCCGGTATTGGGGCCGGTGATGATCAGCATGTCAAAATCACGGCCCAGCCACACGTTCACCGGCACCACGGCCTGGGCCGGGATCAGCGGATGCCTGGCCTTTTTCAGGTTGATGACGCGGTCCGTGTTGATGGCAGGGGCGCTGCCCCGCTGTTCCACGGACAGATAGGCTTTGGCGAAGATGTAGTCCAGTTTGGTCAGGACGTTGTAATTCCGGACCAGTTCGGCGGAAAAGGCGGCCGCCTGATTGCTCAGGTCCGCCAGGATCGCTTCGATCTCCTTCTGTTCCCGGATCTCCAGCTCCTTGAATTCGTTGTTTAAGCGCACCACGGTCATGGGCTCGATGAAGAAGGTGGAGCCGCTGCCGCTCTGGTCGTGGACGATGCCGGAGACGTTGGCCTTGTGCTCCGCCTTGACGGGGATGCAGTAACGGCCGTCCCGCATGGTGATCACCGCGTCCTGCAGGTAAGTGCGGGAGGAGAGCAGGAGAGAGTTCAGTTCGCTGTGGATGCGGTCGTTGATGCGGGCCATGCCCCGGCGGATCTGCCGCAGGGCAGGGCTGGCGTCGTCGCTGATCTCCTCCTCGGAAATGATGCAGCGCTTGATCTCGTTGTTCAGGGGCGTCAGAGGCTCGATCTGAGCGAAGTAAGGCGTCAGGGCGTCCTCATCCGGCGCGTTGGGATGCCGGCTGTAGGTCTTGGCCCGGCTGGCGGTGTCCAGCAGCTTGCTGACGTTCAGCAGTTCCACGATCCCAAGGGCGCTGCCCACGTCCAACCGCTTGGCGGAGGCGCGCACGTCCCGGATCCCCGAGAAACCCAGATTGCCGCAGCCCGACAGGCGGGCCTTCGCGGCGGTGGTCTCCTCCAGCTGCAGACGGATCTCGTAGGGATCATCCAGCGGGCGCGCGGCAGCGGCCAGCTCCTTGCCGCCGGCGCTTCCGGCCTTGGCGGTAAGGGCGTCCAGTATCTTATAGAATTCTAATGTTCGTAATGCGCGGTCATTCATGGGGTAAAGTATAGCATAGTAAAATTAGCTTTTCAAATAGGGACGGCACGGATATAATAACTTTACAATACCAGGAGTTTAAAATGGCGGAACAAAACGATAAAAAAGCCGAAAAAGAACGCAGCCGGTTCGTACGGGAGACCGTCACCAGCAGCAAGAACCGCGGCAGGCGGCTGGCCAAGCGCGCCGCGGCGGTGGTGATCTCCGCCCTGATCTTCGGCGTGCTGGCAGCCTGGATGTTCGTGCTCACCCGGCCGTTCTGGGAGAGCCGCTTCGGCGAGGCGGAAACTTCGGCACCGGAGCCGGTGACCATCTTCGTTCCCACGCAGCCGGAGACCACCACGGAGGCGGAGCCGGAAACAACACCGCCGGAGACCACCTCGGAGCCGGAGACCCAGCCCTCCTCGGCGGAGGACCCCTTCGCCAGCCAGTGGGAAGCGCTGCAGCCCAGCGTGGACGAAGAGATCAATAAAAAGCTGCAGGAAGCCGCTTCCCGGGACCTGATCGTCCAGCAGCGCAGGGCCGTAATGGCCGCGGTCAACAAAAGCGTCGTGACCGTATCCGCCCGCAATGCTGCGGCGGACTGGTTCGACGATGACCCGGCCCGGCGGGACGAAAAGAGCGGCGTGATCGTCGCCGTGACCAAGCGGGAGATCCTGGTGCTGACCGGCGCGGACATCCTGGAGGAGGAACAGCAGCTCTACGCTGTATTTGCCAACCAGCTGGAGATGCCGGCGCAGGTGAAGGCCGTGGACAACACCTTCGGCCTGGCGGTCCTTTCCGTCAACCGCGCCTCCTGGAGCGAGGCGCAGATCGAGGGGATCAGCGTCATCCAGATGGGCAGTTCCACCGCCGTCGACCAGGGGCAGACTGTCATGGCCATGGGTGCCCCCATGGGGCAGGCCCGTTCCGTTCTGACGGGAAGCGTATCCTACGCCGCTGCCAACGTGCAGGGCACGGACACCTCCGTGCGGCTGCTCCAGACGGACATCAGCGTCCCCGATAAAGCCAACGGCTTCCTGGTCAACCTGGACGGCCAGATGATCGGCTGGATCACCGACAGGTATCCGGACCAGACCAGGAAAGGCTTTCTGTCCGCCATCGCCCTGTTCGATCTGACGTCGTCCATCCAGACGCTCATCAACGGGGAAGAGCCCGCCCTCCTGGGCATTCTGGGGCAGAGCATCACGCAGGCCATGTCCCTGGAATACGAGCTTCCCCAGGGCATCTACATCAACCGCTGCATCGCGGACACCCCGGCGGACCGCGCCGGCATCCAGAACGGGGACATCCTGACCATGATCGATGACCAGGAGATCAGCGTCTTCCAGGATCTGGACGCCGCGCTGGCGGCTCACAGGCCGGGAGACCGGGTGAAGATCGTCATCCAGAGAATGGGTGACGGAGAATACGCGCAGCTGGAGCTGGAAGCAGTGCTGGGCTCCAGATAACATGAGACATAGAAAGAGGAACGTATGAGATACTTAGCAGAGATCCGAGAGGGGGAGGCCGTATCCGGCATCTACCTCTGCAAGACCAAGGTCAATGCCAAGACCAAGACAGGCAAGAGCTACTATTCCCTGACGCTGCAGGACAAGACCGCGGTGGTGGACGCCAAAATCTGGGACCTGTCCAGCGGGATCGATTATTTCGAGGCCATGGACTACATCCGCGTGGTGGGCGAAGCCACCAGCTTCCAGGGGGCCATCCAGCTGAACATCCGCCGCGTCAACCGCGCCAGGCAGGGGGAATACGACCCGAAGGACTATCTGCCTTCTTCGCCCTACAGCATGGACGCCATGAAAAAAGTGCTGTACGCGCTGATCGAGACCATCAAAAACGAAAAGCTCCGCGCCCTGGTGGACAGTTTCTTCGATGATGAGGAATTCATAGGCCAGTTCTTCGACAAGTCCGCCGCCAAGAGCATCCATCACAGCTTCCTGGGCGGCCTGCTGCAGCACACCCTCCGGGTGACGCAGCTGTGCGACTTTTACTGCCAGCGCTATCCGCTGCTGCAGCGGGATCTGCTGATCACCGGCGCCCTGCTGCACGACGTGGGCAAGGTGCGGGAACTGAGCGACTTCCCGGAGAACGACTACACCGACGACGGCCAGCTGCTGGGCCACATCGTGATGGGCTATCAGATGGTGGCGGAAAAGATGGCGGCGATCCCGGACTTCCCCAAAAAGACCGGCTCCGAGCTGCTGCACCTGATCCTGTCCCACCACGGCGAGATGGAATTCGGCTCGCCCAAAAAGCCCGCCCTGCTGGAGGCCGTGGCGCTGCACTACGCGGACAATACCGACGCCAAGCTGGAAGCAATGAGCGAACTGCTGGACGGCGCCCTGCCCGGGGAGACCTGGCTGGGCTATCAGAAACTTTGGGAGAGCAACGTAAGGAGGACCACACCGGTCAAACCATGAACAAAGACCAGATCGTAGAAGTTTTCATCGAAGATATGTCAGAAGACGGAGCGGGTATCGGAAAAGCGGACGGTTACCCGCTTTTCGTTAAAGACGCCGTAGTGGGGGACCAGGTGCGCGCGAAAGTCATCAAGGACAAAAAGCGCTACGCCTACGCCAAGCTGCTGGAGGTGCTGGAGCCTTCGCCGGACCGCGTGAAGCCCCTGTGCCCGGTGGCCGGCCCCTGCGGCGGCTGCCAGCTGCAGGCCTTAAGCTATGACGCCCAGCTGGCCTTCAAGCGCAGAAAAGTGCAGGAACACCTGCGGCGCATCGGCGGCTTCGGCATTGCGGAAGAGGAAGGCGGCGAAGGCATCTTTGTCCGCCCCGTCATGGGCATGGAGATGCCCTGGTGCTACCGCAACAAGGAGCAGTTCCCCGTGGGCAGAAACAAAGAGGGCCGCATCGTCACCGGCTTTTACGCCGGCCGCACCCACAGCATCATCGACACTTCCGACTGCATGCTGTCCGTGCCGGTATGCGAGAGCGTGCTGGCGCGCTTCAAGGCCTGGATGGAGCAGTACGGCATCGAGCCCTATGACGAGGAGACCGGTACCGGCCTGGTGCGTCACGTGCTGATCCGCAGCTCCCGCCACTTTGGCTCCTCCATGGTCTGCCCCGTCATCAACGGGGAAGAACTGCCCCACGCCAAGGAACTGGTGGAGGCGCTGACAGCGGATCCTCAGGTGGTCTCCGTCTGCTATAACGTAAACACCAGCCGCGGCAATGTGATCCTGGGGGAAAAAGTGGTGCCGCTGCACGGTCAGCCCTGCATCATCGACAAGATCCAGGACCGCCTGTTCAAGATCTCGCCCCTGTCCTTCTACCAGGTCAATCCCACCCAGACGGAGCGGCTCTACGCCGCCGTGCGGGAATTCTGCGGTCTCACCGGGGAAGAAGTCTTGTGGGACCTGTACTGCGGCATCGGCACCATCAGCCTGTACCTGAGCGGCGGCGTGAAGCAGGCCTACGGCGTGGAGATCGTCCCCGCCGCCATCGAAGACGCGAAGATGAACGCCCAGATCAACGGCTGCAAAAACGTGGAATACTATTGCGGCAAGGCAGAGGAAGTGCTGCCCGCCTGGGTCGAAAAGGAAGCGGCCGAGGGCCGCACCGCGGCGGCGGACATCATGATCGTGGACCCGCCCCGCAAAGGCTGCGACAAGACTTTGCTGGACACCATGCTGCAGATGACACCGCAGCGCATCATCTACGTCTCCTGCGACTCCGCGACGCTGGCCAGGGATCTGAAGATCCTGTGCGAAGGAGGGTACCGGGTGGAGGCGGTGCAGCCCGTGGACATGTTCCCCCAGACGGTGCATGTTGAGACGGTAGTATTGATGTCACGCATTCAGGGCTGATCGCGGAAAAAGCGCGGAAATACGGGCTTTCCGGGCACTCTGGCATCAGCGTGGGAGGGCGGATTTGGGCCTGAGAATTACTCTGACTAAACTGATCTACGGTTCGTTCCGGAGGGTTGAGTAGGCCATTTAGATGTCATAGGGTTGAGTGGCCGGTTTAGATGTTTTTGACGTAGGGTTGAGTTAGTGATTT
>JAGAEH010000058.1 GCA_017613225.1 Lachnospiraceae bacterium | reverse complement strand
GACATGGACATGGAAGAGCGGCTGGAATTCATTGACAGGGAATACCTGAGCCATTACGAGCGGACGGCGCCGGATTCCGAACTGCCCCTGCAGAAGCCCTTTGAGGCGGTGCGCAGGCAGGTGGTGGAGTACGGGCTGCCGGAGGGCGAACCGGAAGAGAAGAAAGACTGGACCGCCAAAGCCTGGTGCCTGAAGGATGGCATGGACAATGCGGAATGCATCGCCTTCCAGGTGCTGGAGCGGGCACTGGTCAGCATGGAAGGCGCGCCCCTGCGGCAGGCGCTGATCGACGCGGACCTGGGAGAGGATATCTTTGGCGGGTTCCGCGGAGAGCTGCGTCAGCCTTTCTTCTACATTGCCGCGAAAAACACCCGCAGGGAGGACGCGGAGCGGTTCACTTCTGTGGTGAATGAGACGCTGGCCAAGATCGTTCGGGAGGGCATCGGGGAAAAGGCCCTGCGGGCGGCCATCAACGGGTTGGAGTTTTCCAGCCGTGAAGCGGATTTCGGCGGCGCTCCCAAGGGGCTCATCTATGCCATCACCTGCATGGACACCTGGCTCTATGACGATAACGACCCCTTTTCCAGCCTCCGCTATGAAAAGGAATATGAGGCGCTGAAGGAAAGGGTCTCCACCGGATATTTCGAAGAACTGATAAGGACAGCGCTGCTGGAAAACACCCACAGCGCCGAGGTGGAACTGCAGGCAAAAGCCGGTCTGCTGGCGGAGCAGGAAGAGGCTCTGCGGCAGAAGCTGGCGGCTAAAAAACAGACGCTCTCCCATGAGGAGATCGAGGCCCTTGTTCGGCAGGGACAAGACCTGCTGGCATTTCAGGAGACGCCGGACACGGCGGAAGCTCTTGCCACTATCCCCAAACTGGACCGGGAGGACCTGAACGCAGGATTCCGCAGACTCAGCGCCGTGAACCATCAGCTGGGAGGGATCCCGCTGCTGCACCACGAGACCTTTACCGGCGGGATCGCCTATGTGACCCTTTCCTATGACGTCAGCGCCGTACCGGTGGATCAGCTGCACGAGCTTTCTCTGCTGCGCAGCCTGATCGGCAGCATGGATACGGAAGAGCGCTCTTACCGCGACCTCTCCAGTGAGATCATGCTGGTATCCGGCGGCATCGGCACCGGGCTCAACGTCCTGAACCCCGTGGAGGAGCCGGAATCCTTCCTGCCCACCTTCGACATCAACATCAAGACGGTCCGGGCCAATCTGGACAAGGCTCTGGACCTGGCCATTGAAATGCGGGACCGCACGGACTTTTCCGACGTCAAGCGCCTGGGAGAGCTGATCCGACAGCTTCGCTCCCGCTATGAGCAGAATGCCATCGGCAGCGCCCACAGCACCGCGGTGGCCCGCGCCTTCAGTTATTTCTCCCCCTCCTCCTGGTACGGGGAGCAGCTGGATGGTCTGGACTTTCTGCGCTGGCTGAAGGCCATGCCCGCGGAGGAAGAGGACCTGAAGGCCCTGTCCGCGCGTCTGGCGGTCCTGGCGAAAGAAGTCTTTGACGACAGCTGCCTCACCCTCAGCGTCACCGAGGATGCCGAGGGCTTCGATCTGGTAAAGGACTGCCTGTCCGGCAGGTTTGCCGCGGCGGAGCACAAGGACGCGCAGCAGGTGGAGATTCCGCCGCTTTCCGTCAGGAACGAGGGCGTCATCACGCCGGGCCAGGTCAATTACGCGGCTCTGGCAGGGGATCTTTTCAAGGCCGGCCGGGAGTATGAAGGAGGCCTGAACGTGCTGCGGGCCGTCCTGTCCAAGGACTACCTGTGGACGGAACTTCGGGTCAAGGGCGGCGCCTACGGCGCCATGTGCGGCTTCCGCCGCAGCGGCAAGTGCTTCCTGTCCTCCTACCGGGATCCCCATGTGCGGGAGAGCTACCAGACCTACGCGGCCATCGCGGACTATCTGCGGGCCTTCGATCCCACGGAACGGGAGATGACGGACTACATCATCGGCGTGATCGGCACCTTTGACCGCCCCCTGACCCCTGCCATGTGGGGAAGCGCCAGCTACGGCGCGGCCAGGTGCGGCCTGACCAACGAGATGATCGAAAAAGAACGTAGCGAGATCCTGGCGGCCACCCCGGAGACCGTCCGCGGCTATGCGGACCTGATGGAGTCACTGGTGGCTCAGCACTGCATCTGCACCCTGGGCAGCGAGGGCTCGCTGAATGACTGCAAAGACATTTTCGAAACGGTGGAGATCCTGGCATGAGCAAGACTGAGCAGAGAAAATGCGGGATCGCGGCCATCATCGGCCGTCCCAACGTGGGCAAGTCCACTCTGATGAACCAGCTGATCGGACAGAAGGTGGCCATCACCTCCGATAAGCCCCAGACCACGCGCAACCGGATCCGTACGGTCTATACCGACGAACGGGGCCAGGTGGTCTTCGTTGACACCCCCGGCATTCACAAATCCAGGACGAAACTTGGCACCTTCATGGTGAAGACCGCCGAAAGTTCCGTCAAGGACGTGGATCTGGTGCTCTACCTGGTGGAGCCCTCCACCTTCATCGGGGAATTTGAACAGAACATCCTGGCAAAGCTGAAGACGGTGAAGGCGCCGGTTATCCTGGTGATCAACAAGTGCGACACGGTAAAGAAAGAAGAACTGCTGCCGGTCATCGCCAGGTACTCGGCGGAGATGGACTTTTCGGAGATCATCCCCGTCTCCGCGCTGAAGGGCGACAATACGAAAGACCTGATGGACACGGTGTTCAAGTACATGCCGGAAGGACCGCTGCTCTTTGACGAGGACACCCTGACGGACCAGCCCATGCGCCAGATCGCCGCGGAGCTGATCAGGGAGCAGGCCCTGAAGCTCCTCTCAGAGGAGATCCCCCACGGCATCGCCGTGGTGATCGACCGCATGTCGGAACGGGACAGCGGCCTCTTTGACATCGACGCCACCATCGTCTGCGAGCGGGATTCCCACAAGGGGATCATCATCGGAAAGGGCGGCGCCATGCTGAAGAAGATCGGCACCGCGGCCCGCCGGGAGATCGAAGAGATGATGGAGACCCAGGTGAACCTGCGCCTCTGGGTGAAGGTACGGAAGGAATGGCGCAACAGCGACCTGCTGCTGCGGAACTACGGATATAAGGAAGATGATAAATGACGCACTGACCCTGACCGGCATGGTGCTTTCCGCGGCGCCGGCAGGAGAGACCGACAGAAGGATCGTGCTGCTGACGAAGGAGCGGGGAAAGATCACCGCCTTCGCCCGGGGCGCGCGCAAGCCGAACAGTCCGCTGGTGGCAGCCACCCGGGCCTTTGCCTTCGGCCGCGTCACTCTGTTCGAAGGACGCAATTCCTATACGGTCTCTGCCATGGAGATCAGCAATTATTTCGAGGACATCACCACGGATCTGGAGAACAGCTGCTACGCTGGTTATTTCTCCGAGCTTGCGGGCTACTACGCCAGGGAAGGGGCGGAGGCCGGGGACATGCTGAAGCTCTTGTACGCCTCCCTTGTGGCGCTGCAAAAAGGAACCATTCCCAAGCGACTGATCCGCTCGGTCTATGAGCTGAAACTGATGCAGTGCAACGGGGAATACAGCGAAACGCCTCTCTCCGAAACGGACGAGACCACGGCCTATGCCTGGAGCTTCGTGCTGGCCAGCCGCATCGAAAAACTGTTTTCCTTCACCCTGAAAGAGGAGTACATCGGGGAATTCGCCAGAGCCGTGGCGGAACTGATGGAATACTACATCGACAGGGATTTCAAATCCCTGGAGATCTTATCCGCCCTTACCGAAGGCCTGGCGTGACGCGCTCAGGCCTTTAAACTGCGCAGGAACGCGCCCACATAAGCGGCCCAGCCGCTAACGTTATCAGCAAGTGCAGGATCCCAGATGCCGTAGGCTTCGCCCCGGCAGCATTCCCGGAAGACCTCCGTCCCCTCTGTCTGCATCAGCGGATAGAAACGGGCGGTCTTTTTGATATAGCAGTTTTCCTTCGTCGCCTTCACCCGGTTCTCCGGATTCACGAAGGCAGCCACGCTCTTGTGTACAGCCTGGTCCTCTGAAATGAGATAGAAATAGTTCTTCGGATCCGGATAGAAGAATTTGAGGGTCTGCTCCCGGACGGGAAGCTTTAAAAGAACACGGTCGTGATCCACCCTCAGAAAGATCCCGTCGGACAGAGTGGAGACGGAGATCGGATAGCGGTCCTTGGTACGGAGGGAGAGCAATACGTCCTCGTCATCGGAGAGCAGGGAGACGTCAGAAAACTCTGCGTCGCCGTTGATCAGCCGGACGTAGGGGAAGAGGGACAGCAGGCTGACGGTGCCCAGCACGTCTTCCTCGTTGTGAAGGAGAAGAGGCTGCAGCAGCGCTTCGGAGCCTGTCCTTACATAGCGGTGATAGAAGTCGATCAGTTCCCCGCCGTTATAGATGTCCTTCCTGCCGGTATCCAGAAAGCTCTCAAAGCTCTTCTGACGGCAGTTGGGAAGGCGCAGAAAGGTCTTCAGCGGCTTTAGAATGGGATAGAGATCCAGGCTTTCCCGCCGGGTGAAGATACTGTCCAGCCCAAAGTCCGCGGCCTTGACGTTCAGGTAGGGCAGGTCGAAACGATCCCCGTTGAAGTGGACGAAGGTACGGAAATCTTTGGCAAAATCGTCCACCTCGCGCAATACGGCCCGCTCTTCAAAGGGGGACTCGGCGAACCACTGGCAAAACTGCCAGTAACCCGGAGCATCCTGCCAGATGCAGCCGAAAAGATACAGGTGGCTGGTCTCCGGCTTCAGCCCGGTGGTCTCGATGTCCAGAAAGAGAGCGCCTTCGGGAGCGTCCGCGTATTCAAGTGAAAATGTCTTTTGTATGATCTTCATGAGCACCTCTATTATGGTCTGTCCCGGCCTTTATTGCAAGCCGAAATACTTCTTAATTCTTTCTGTCGGATATAAAAATATATGGAATTTTCTCAACATATAGTATATTATGATAGGCAGTAAACACTACAAAGGCGTTTTAGCCTTCAGGAGAACGGATGATTTCATACGTGACGGGAATTCTGGCGGAGGCCGGAGAAAAGGGTGTGGTGATCGAGACAGGCGGCATCGGGTACTTCATGACGGTGCCTGTGTCCCTGCTGGCGGAACTGCCGCCCCTGGGCAGCAGCGTCAAGCTCTACACCCATTTTCATGTGACCGAGGACGCCCTGAAGCTCTTCGGCTTTAAGAGGCCGGAGGATCGGGAACTGTTCCGCCTGCTGTTGGGGATCAGCGGCGTCGGCCCCAAGGCTGCCATCGGCGTGCTGGGCATGATGACCACCAACGAGCTGAAGCTGGCGGTGCTTTCGGATGACGAAAAGAAGATCGCCCGCACCCCGGGCCTGGGCCCCAAGACGGCCAAGAAGATCATCCTGGAACTGAAGGACAAGTTCAAACTGAGCGACTTGAATGAGGCGCTGGGCGTATCCCAGCCGGTGACCGAGGCGGGAGGAAGCGAGCGGGAGGACGCGCTGCAGGCGCTGATCGCCCTGGGCTATTCCCCTTCCGAATCCCTTTCCGTCATCAGCAAGCTGGGTGACACCTCGGGCATGACGTCGGATCAGATCTTAAGCCTGGCGCTTAGAAGAAAGGTCAACTAATGGAGCGTAGGATCATCAACACCGACCTGATGGAAGAGGACAGGGCCATAGACAACAGCCTGCGTCCCAGGTTCTTTGAGGACTACATCGGGCAGGATAAGATAAAGGAAACCTTAAAGATCTACATCGAGGCGGCGAAGAACCGCGGCGAGACGCTGGACCACGTGCTCTTTTACGGGCCTCCCGGCCTGGGCAAGACAACACTGGCGGGCATCATCGCCAACGAGATGGGCGTAAACATCAAGATCACCTCCGGCCCGGCCATCGAACGGCCCGGCGACATGGCGGCGATCCTGAATTCCGTCTCCCCCGGCGACGTGCTGTTCGTAGACGAGATCCACCGGCTCAACCGCCAGGTGGAGGAAGTGCTGTATCCGGCCATGGAGGACTTTGCCATCGACATTCTGATCGGCAAGGGCGAATCCGCCAGGTCCATCCATCTGGCGCTGCCGAAGTTCACGCTGATCGGCGCCACCACCAGGGCCGGCATGCTGACGGCTCCCCTGCGGGACCGTTTCGGCATCGTCAACAGGCTGGAGTTCTACAACGCGGAGGAGCTGAAGCAGATCATGATCCACTCCGCGGCCAAGCTGGGGGTGGAGATCGACGAGGACGGCGCGGCGGAGATCGCCCGCCGCTCCAGAGGCACGCCCAGGCTGGCCAACCGACTGCTGAAGCGGGTGAGGGACTTTGCCCAGGTGCGTCACAACGGCGTGATCACCAGAGAGATCGCGGACGAGACGCTGCGGATCCTGGACGTGGACGCCAGCGGCCTGGACGCCTCCGACCGCAGGGTGATCATGACGGTGATCGAGAAGTTCTCCGGAGGGCCCGTAGGCCTGGACACTCTGGCCGCGGCCATCGGCGAGGACGTGGGCACCCTGGAGGACGTCATCGAGCCTTATCTGATCCAGAACGGTTTCCTGATCCGGACGCCCAGGGGCCGGGTGGCCTCCGAGCGGGCGTACCGCCACTTCGGCATCCCGGTGATGGACGGGTTTATCACGGAAGAGTAAAGGGGACAGAAAATGAACAAGAACTATACAGAAGTTGTGATCGCGGGCAAGACCTACAATATCGGCGGCTATGAGGACCCCGAGTATCTGCAGAGAGTCGCTTCCTACATCAATTCCAAGATCAGCGAGCTCCGCAAGACCCAGGGCTTCCTGCGTCAGACCGCGGATTTCCAGAACGTCATGCTGATGCTGAACATGGCGGATGATTACTATAAGATGCGCGAGCGCGCGGCCGAGCAGGAGCAGCGGGCGGACAGCTTCGAAAAGGAAGTCTATCAGCTCAAGCACGAGATGGTCTCCCAGCAGATGAAAGCGGAAAGAAAGAGAAAAAAGACGGAGCCGACAGAGGTTCAGTAAGTGACCGGATTACTTTCGCAGATCTTTAAATACCTGATCCTTTTCATAGCGGTATTCTACACCATCATCAACTTCCTGGCACTGCGGCAGGGTTCCCTGCAGCGCAGCCGGAGGTTGTTCCACGCGCAGAATTTCTTTACGCTGCTGATGATGTTCTGCTGCTATTTCGTGATCTACATGAACACCGAAGACTGGATGGTGCTGGGGTTCATGGGGATCCAGATCGCCTTTTTCCTGTCCTACATGGCCCTGTTTTTGCATCTTTACCCGGACGCGTCCCGGGTGATCCTGAGCAACACGGTCTTTCTGTTTGCCGTGGGACTGATCTTTCTGACACGCCTGGACTTTGACCGCGCCACCTACCAGTTCCTGGTGGGACTCTGCGCCATGCTGCTGATGCTGGCGGTGCCGGTAGTGATCAAGCACCTGCGGGTGCTGTCCAAGTGGGCTTATCTGTACGCGGTGGCAGGCATCGGCCTGCTGGTACTGGTGTGGAGGCTGGGCAGCACCACCTACGGAGCCCAGCTGACCCTGTCTTTAGGCCCAGTAAAGCTGCAGCCTTCGGAATTTGTAAAGATCAGCTTCGTGTTCTTCGCGGCCTCCATGTTCCGGCAGAAACAGTCCTTCGGAAGAGTGGTGCTGACCACTATCCTGGCCGCGGCTCATGTGCTGGTGCTGGTGGCCTCCACGGATCTGGGCAGCGCCTTCGTGTATTTCATTGCCTACCTGTTCATGCTGTTCGTGGCCACCCACAGGCCCGCCTTTTTCGCAGCGGGGCTGGGAGCCGGCGCAGTGGCTTCGGTGGGCGCCTATTACCTGTTCGACCACGTCAGGGTCCGGGTGCAGATGTGGAAGGATCCTTTTTCGGACTACGAAAACAAGGGCTATCAGCTTTCGCAGTCTCTGATGGCACTGAGCTCCGGCGGGCTCTTCGGCCTGGGACTGTGTGGAGGCTATCCCAACACCATTCCCCTGGCTCGGAACGACTTCATCTTCTCGGCGATCTGTGAAGAACTGGGACTGATCTTCGGCGCCCTGCTGATCCTGATCTACCTGGGCTTCATCATCCAGCTGTTCTGGATCTCCATCCGCATCAAGGGACGGTTCTACCAGCTTCTGGGGACGGGCTTTGCCGCCATGATCGGCGTCCAGGTCTTCATGCACGTCGGCGGGGTGACGGCCATGATCCCCTCCACGGGAATTACCCTGCCACTGATCAGTTACGGCGGCAGCTCCGTGCTCTCCACGCTGATCATCGTGGGGATCATCCAGGGCCTGAACATCACTTCCGCCGCGGAGCGCCGGCAGGCTGCAGGAGAGGAGGTGACCTTCCATGGCTGACAGACGCCGCAGCGCGGAGGAGGTATCCGAACTGCAGCAGGAGCGCATCCGCAAAACGGTGCAGGCCTTCCTGCAGGAGGACACGGACTTCTCTGACGTGGACTTAAACGAAGGCGCGGTGCTGTACGATCCCATGCGGGACGGTACCGTGGGATGGACCACAAAGGATCCCCAGCCGCCTCAGGCCGTGGCCGAGCCTCAGTACGCGCCGGAAGAAGGACCTGCGGGGCCTCCGCAAAAGCCTCCGATGGACAGCGACCAGAAAAAGCTGCGGAGGGACATCCTGATCGCCACCTACTTTTTCGTAGCTCTCTTCCTGGGGGCCATCGTGTACCTGGGTTTCTTCTACGCGAAGAAGGCGGACGGCTATAAGTCCAGCTCCTACAACAGCAAGAGACAGGGCGTCTACGCCGCCCGCTATCAGAGGGGCGATATCTTCAGCGCCGACGGTGTGATCCTGGCTACGACGCTGATCGAAAAGGACGGCACCCAGACCCGCAGCTATCCCGAGAACAGGAAATACGCCCATGTGGTGGGGTACTCCACCCGGGGGAGCAGCGCGGCGGAGAGCCTGGCGGGATCCTACCTGATGGGGGCGCACATCAGTCCTCTGGAACTGGCGAAGAACGAACTGACCGGCACCCTGACCCACGGGGACAACGCCTATCTGACGATCCGCTCCGACCTGCAGGACGCCGCCTTTAAGGCGCTGGGTGACCGTGACGGCGCCGCCGTGGTGATCGAGGTGAAGACAGGAAAGATCCTGGCCATGGTCAGCAAACCAGACTTCGACCCCAACACCATCGCGGAGGACTGGGACAAGCTGGTGCAGGACGAGACCAGTTCGGTGCTGGTGAACCGGGCCACCCAGGGCAAGTATCCGCCGGGATCCACCTTCAAGATCATCACGGCGCTGGAGTATCTCCGGGAACAGCCGGAAAAGGCGAAAGAATTCACCTACGTCTGCGACAGCGAATACAGGGACGGAGAGTACACCATCCGCTGCTCAAAGGGCATCTCCCACGGAGAGGTCACCCTGGAGAAGGCCTTTGCCAAGTCCTGCAACGGGGCCTTCGCGGTGATCGGCAGCGAGCTGGACACGGAGAAGCTCTACAAACTGTGCGAGGACTTCGGCTACAATCAGGACTTTTCCATCGGTCTGGTCTACAGCAGGAGCATGTACGTGCTGAAGGACGACGCAAGCAGGTGGGACGTGCTGCAGACCTCCATCGGCCAGGGCCAGACCCTGACCACGCCCATGCTCAACTGCATGATCGCCGCTGCGGTGGCGAACGACGGCGTGATGGTGACGCCCTATGTGATGGACCGCGTGGAGAACAGCTACGGGACGCTTGTAAAGACCTGGTCCTCCGCCGGAAGCACCCGGGTCATGACCGCCGATGAGGCGAAGACGCTGCAGAAGATGATGCGGTCCGTGGTAACGGAGGGCACCGGTGACGACGCCGAGGGCGACAACTTCACCGTGGCCGGCAAGACCGGTTCCGCCGAGTGGGCGAAGGGGAAGGAGACCCACGCCTGGTTCATGGGCTACGCGCCCTATGAGGACCCCGAGATCGCCGTCTGCGTGCTGATCGAACAGGGCGGTTCGGGAGGTTCCGCGGCAGCCCCCGCGGCCAGAACCATCCTGGAAGCGTATTTCAGGGAGAAACATTAGAAGATCCAGGGGAAAACAGGGATAAATATTCATTGATTTTTGCGCTGAGATATCTTATCATATTCTTTAATCCTTACGGAGGAAACGAACGATGAGCGAAGGCTATTATTATAACAATTCAAGAGATAAAAAACGCGCGGCAAAGCGGCGCAAGGCTTACCTGTACCGCGGGATCTTCGCGGTGGTCTGCATCGCGGTCATCGCGCTGCTGGTGTTCTTATTCGTGAAGCTTTTCGGCAGCAGGGGCGGGGACGATCCTACCACAAAGGCGCCGGTCTCCAGCTCCACTGCGGCGGAGAGCCAGACCCAGAGCAAGGAAGACGATACGGAAACGGAAGGTTCTTCCGAGGAAGAGTCCAAGACCCAGTCCGGCCAGAGCGACGCGAATGTGCAGCAGGCTCTGGAAGAGGCTGCTTTCCTGGCGGCCCAGTACGACTATGACGCCGCCATAGAAAAGATCGAGAGCATTCCCGGTTATGAGCAGATCTCGGCGGCCACCAGCGCTCTGGACGAATACCAGCTCACCAAAGCTTCCTGTGTGGCAGTCAATCCAGACACTGTGCCCCACATCTTCTACCATTCCCTGATCGTGGACACGAAGAGGGTCTTTGACCGCAACAAGTACGGCAGCCTGGTGGACGGCTACAACGCCTGGATGGTGACCATCGAAGAGTTCAACCAGGTCACCCAGACCCTCTACGACCAGGGCTACGTCTATGTTATGCTGTCCGACCTTTACAACAAGTCCACCGACTCCGACGGAAAGGTCCACTATTCCAGGAATACCGAACTGATGCTGCCGCCCGGCAAGGAAGCCATCGTGCTTTCGCTGGACGACCTGGCCTATTACGCCCAGTACCCTGACGGCTTTGCCCAGAAGATCGTGCTGGACGAAAACAATGAACTGAAGGCGGAGTACGTGGACGCCAACGGCAACGTGCTGGTGGGCGATTACGACTGGCTGCCTCTGCTGGACAAATTCATCAAGGAACATCCCGACGCCAGCTACAAGTGCGCCAAGGGCACCATTGCCCTTACCGGCTATGACGGAGTCTTCGGCTACCGCACCGACGAGGGCTTCTTCTCCAATCCCACCTCCGACGAGGCCGCCTGGATCGCCAAGCATCCGGACGTCAAGCTGGAGGACGAGATCCAGAAGGCCAAGGTCATCGCCAAGGCAATCAAGGAAGACGGCTGGGAGTTCGCTTCCCACTCCTGGGGACACCGCCCCATGAATGAGAAGAGCCTGGACTGGCTGCAGACCGACACCGAAAAGTGGCTTTCCCGCGTGGAGCCCATCGTCGGGGAGACGGACATCCTGATCTTCCCCCACGGAGCGGACATCGGCGGTCTGTCGGATTACTCCATGGACAACGAGAAATACGCCTATCTGAGCAAGAAGGGCTTCCACGTCTTCTGCAACGTGGACGCTTCCGCCATGTACTGGAGCCAGTTCCGTGACAGCTACATCCGTCAGGCCCGCATCGACATCGACGGCTATACGCTGTACACGGCTCTTACCAAGAGCGACACCGTCATCTCCAAGCTGGGGATCGACGCCAACGCCATTTTCGACCAGGCACGGCCCACACCCGTGATCGCCAACGGCGCAGGCTGACGACCTGCGTGCTTTCAGTATGCCAAAAAGCAGCTGATCGCGCCTGAAAAAGGCCCGTCAGCTGCTTATTTTGTTTTATTAAGACGGAAAACTACAGGGGGATTAGCCAATGAGTGCACCTATCATCGAACTTGAACACATCACCAAGTCCTTTGGCAGCCAGATGATCTTAGACGATCTCTGCCTGACGGTACATGAAAATGAGTTCATCACACTGCTCGGTCCCTCCGGCTGCGGAAAGACGACGACGCTTCGCATCATCGGAGGCTTTGAACATCCCGATGAGGGCCGCGTGCTTTTTGAGGGCAAGGACATTACTGAGCTTCCCCCGAACAAGAGAAACCTGAACACCGTATTTCAGCGGTACGCCCTGTTCTCCCACATGAACATCGCGGACAACATCGCCTTCGGCCTGAAGGTGGGAAAGAAGAGCAAGGCCTACATCGATGACAAGATCAAATACGCCCTGAAGCTGGTGAACCTGGAGGGCTATGAAAAGCGCCGGGTGGACTCTCTTTCCGGCGGCCAGCAGCAGCGTATCGCCATCGCCAGGGCCATCGTGAACGAGCCCAAGGTGCTGCTTCTGGACGAGCCCCTGGGCGCGCTGGACCTGAAGCTGCGCCAGGACATGCAGTATGAACTGATCCGCCTGAAGAACGAGCTGGGCATCACCTTCATCTACGTGACCCACGACCAGGAGGAAGCCCTGACCATGTCGGACACCGTCGTGGTCATGAACCAGGGCTACATCCAGCAGATGGGCACGCCCGAGAGCATCTACAACGAGCCGGAGAACGCCTTCGTGGCGGACTTCATCGGCGATTCCAACATCATTCCCGGCACCATGCTCCACGACGAGCTGGTGCAGATCCTGGGGGTGAGATTCCCCTGCGTGGACAAGGGCTTCGGATCCAACAAGCCCGTGGACGTGGTGATCCGCCCCGAGGACGTGGAACTGAAAGAGCCCGGGACGGGCCGCCTGGAGGGCGAGGTGTCCCACCTGATCTTCAAGGGCCTGCTGTACGAGATGGAGGTCATGGCGGGGGGCTTCGAGTGGCTGGTCCAGAGCACCAAATGCTTCCCCGTGGGAACGAAGGTCAGCATCGACGTGGATCCCTTCAACATCCAGATCATGAATAAACCCGAGTCGGAGGACGAGGAGGCCATCGGTGTCCAGGAATAAACAATTAAGAAATCTGTCTTTATCCGGGCCCTACCTCTTCTGGATCATCGGCGGAACGCTGATCCCGCTGGTGATGATGCTCTGGTACGGACTGACGGCGGACGACGGCAGCTTTACCCTGGCCAACGTCCTGGCCATCGGGGAGCCCGGCCACGCCAAGGCGCTGGGCCAGGCCCTGCTGTATTCGGCCATCAGCACCGTCATCTGTTTTCTTCTGGCCTTCCCGCTGGCGGTGATCCTGCGGAAGAGCAAGATGGGTGTCAAGGGCTTTATCCTGTTCGTGTTCATCCTCCCCATGTGGATGAACTTCCTGCTGCGCACCATGGCCTGGCAGGTCCTGCTGGAAAAGGGCGGCGTCATCAACGGCGTCCTCACCTGGATGGGACTGCCCCGCATGCGCCTGATCAATACCCCCGGAGCCATCATCATGGGCATGGTCTACGACTTCCTGCCCTTCATGATCATGCCGCTTTACAACGTGATGTCCAAGATCGAAAACAGCGTGATAGAAGCCGCCAAGGATCTGGGAGCCAGTGACTGGCAGGTGCTCTATAAAGTACTGCTGCCGCTCTCCGTGCCCGGCATCGTCAGCGGCGTCACCATGGTCTTTGTTCCGGCGCTGACCACTTTCGTCATTTCCAACATGCTGGGCGGCGGCAAGATCTTCCTGATCGGCAACGTCATCGAGCATGAGTTTACCGTGGGAGACAACTGGCATCTCGGCGCGGGACTTTCTCTGGTCATGATGGTCTTCATCCTGATCAGCATGGCCTTCATTGCCAAATTCGATAAGAACGGGGAGGGTAATCTGATCTGATGAAGAAGACACTGAACCGTATTTATCTCGTACTGATCATCATTTTCCTGTACGCGCCGATCCTGACGCTGATGGTGCTGTCCTTCAACAACGGCAGGTCCATGGGCAAGTGGACGGGCTTTTCCCTGCACTGGTACGCCGAAATGTTCGAGGACGAGAACATCATGGACGCCCTGCGCAACACGCTTATCATCGCCCTGATCGCTTCGGTGGTCTCTACCATCATCGGCACCGCTGCCACCGTGGCCATCCAGCGCATGAAGCCCCGCACCAGGAACATCCTGCTGGGCGCCAACAACATCCCGCTTCTGAACGCGGATATCGTCACCGGCATCTCCCTGATGCTGATGTTCGTGGCCTTCGGCATCACCCTCAGCATGGGCACGGTGATCCTGGCCCACATCACCTTCTGCATCCCCTACGTGATCCTGAGCGTGCTGCCCAGGGCAAGGGAGATCGGAAGCAATTCCTACGAGGCGGCCCTGGATCTGGGCGCCACGCCGATGTACGCCTTCTTTAAGGTGACGCTGCCGGAACTGAAGCCGGGCATCATCTCCGGATTCCTGCTGGCCTTCACCATGTCCGTGGACGACTTCATCGTCACCCACTTTACCAGGGGCGCCGGCGTCAATACCCTGTCCACCATGATCTACGGCAGCGTCAAGATCGGCATCAGGCCTACCATCTACGCGCTGTCCACCATCGTGTTTCTGACGGTGCTGGTGCTGCTGATCGTCGCGAACGTCATTCCCGCCCGGGCGGAGAAGAGGAGGAAGGAGAAAGATGCGTAAAAGATTCTTTGTGTTTCTGTTGATATTCTCCCTTTTCATGTGTGCCTGCGGGGCAGACGACGGCGGGGATCAGCCGGAGGTGCCTGCCGGCTCCAACGTGGTCTACGTCTACAACTACGGCGACTACATCGATCCGGATATCATCGACATGTTCGAAGAAGAGACCGGGATCAAGGTTATCTACGACACCTTTGACACCAACGAGGAGATGTACCCCATCATCAGCAGCGGTTCCGTCCGCTACGACGTGGTATGTCCCAGCGAATACATGGTGGAAAAGATGCTGGCCAACGGCCTGCTGGCGGAGATCGATCTGGACAACGTGCCGAATTTCCAGTACATCACCGAGAGCTGCCGGCAGTTCGCCGAGTCCTATGATCCCGGCAACAAACACTCCATCCCCTATACCTGGGGCACCGTGGGTATCATGTACGATACCGACTATATCGAAGAGGGCAGCATCACCAAGTGGTCTGATCTCTGGAAAGAGGAGTACCGCGACGAGGTGATGATGATGGACAGCCTGCGGGACATCTACATGGTGGCCTTAAAGCAGCTGGGCTATTCCGCCAATACCACCAATGAGCAGGAACTGCGGGAGGCCACGGATCTGCTGATCGCCCAGAAGGATCTGGTGTACAAATACGCCACCGACGCCATCCGTGACTTTCTGCTGAACGAAAGCGCTTCCATCGGCGTCATCTATTCCGGCGAAGTGCTGTATTGCCAGGAGGAGGACGACTCCCTGGTGTACGTGCTCCCGGAGGAGGGCAGCAACGTATGGTTCGACTCCTGGGTCATTCCGGCCAACTGCCGCAATAAGGAGAACGCGGAGGCCTGGATCAATTTCATGTGCCGTCCGGAGATCGCGTTCAAGACCTTCGAATACATCTATTATGCCACGCCCAACCAGGGAGCCATCGAGATGATCGAAGAGGAATATCCGGAGTTTATGGATAACATGGCCCTGTTCCCTGATGAGGAGGCCCTGGCCAAGTGCGAGATCTATCACTATCTTGGCAGCGAGGCCGATCAAATGTATAATAGATATTGGAAAGAGTTTAAGGCGTATTGACAAACGTTGGAAGACGTGTCCGGCCACTTCAGACACGCTCCCGCTTGGCGCTTTGTCGCAGCGGTACTAAGCTCGAGCTGCGCGGAGCTTGCTCTCGCTAAGTACCGGCGAGTCGCGACAGTCTTCAGTGGCTGCGGACACTAGCATCCAGACGTTTGCATTTGAGGAGGATATGATTGTAGCGGAGCGTGTCTGAAGTGACCGGACACGACTGCTCAGACATAGATCTCAGAGGAGAAGATATGATCGTAACGAAACCGAGTATCAAGATAATCAGCTGCAATGATTATCAGACCATGCTGGAGAAGCTGGAACGCATCGGCAGGGTCTGCTATAAGAGCGAAGGAAATATCAAGGAAGGTTCCGCGGAGAGATTCATCGCCGGCATCCTGGAACGCGGCCACGAATCGGTGATCGAGCACGAGAGCATCACCGTATCCGTGATCTGCGACCGGGGCGTCACCCACGAGATCGTCCGCCACCGCCTGGCCAGCTACAGCCAGGAGAGCACCCGCTACTGCAATTACTCCCAGGACAAATTCTCCGGCCAGATCACCTGCATCGACCTGGCATCCGGATTCGGCTACGACCTGGACGATGAAAAGGACCGGGCCAAATACGAGGTGTGGAAGAGCGCCTGCGAGGCGGCGGAGGCACATTATTTCAAGATGCTGGAACTGGGCGCCGCGCCGGAAGAAGCCAGAAGCGTGCTGCCCAATTCCCTGAAGACAGAGATCGTCATGACCATGAACCTGCGGGAATGGAGGCATTTCTTCCGCCTGCGTTCCGCCAAAAGGGCGCATCCCCAGATGCGGGAGGTCAGCGACATGATCCTGAAAGAGTTTTCCGAACGCTTCCCCTTGTTCTTCGCGGGGCTCCTGGAGAATGAATGAACCCTCTTTCCGGAGGAATGATGGAATGAAGATCAAGACGTTATCGGTATTATTGGTCCTGATCCTGCTGCTGGCACTTACGCCTGCGGCAGCATACGGCGCCGGCACGGAAGACCTGATCGACTATTCGGACATGAAGGACTGGCCCGCCGGTCCGGAACTGGGCTGCGAAGGAGCCATCCTTCTGGAGATCAATTCCGGAGCGGTGCTCTACGCGAAAAATTCTACTGAAAAGTTTTACCCTGCCAACATCACCAAGATCATGACGGCGCTGGTGGTCCTGGAGCACGCGGAACTGTACGAAAAAGTCACTTTTTCCAGGGAAGCCATCCACGACCTCGAGGAGGGTGCATTCTCCTACATGGCGGACACCGGCGACGAGCTGACCGTCAAGGACTGCCTCTACGCCATGCTGCTGATGTCCTCCAACGAGGCGGCCTATGCCCTGGCGGAACACGTGGGGCGCTCCCTCGGCGGCTTTTCCTATTTGATGAACAAGAAGGCGGAAGAACTGGGCTGCGTCAACACCCACTTCGCCAATCCCCACGGCCTGACCAACGAGGACCACTATACCTGCCCTCAGGACATGGCGGTGATCATGAAGGCCGCCCTGCAGAACGACACATTCTGTGAGATCGCCGAGACCTACGACTATACCACGGCGCCCACCAAGACCCAGCCGGAGGGATACCTCTGCCGCACCACCCATCCCATGCGGCTGCTGGGCAATGAATACTACGATTCCCGGGTGGTGACCGGCAAGACCGGATACACTTCCGCCGCGCAGTATACGCTGCTGACCTACGCCAAGTCCGGGGAACTGGACTTGATCTGCGTGGTGATGCGGGGGGAATCCCGCGCCGTCACCTGCGCCGATACGGCCAAGCTCTTTGCCTTCGGCTTCAACAACTTCTCCTTCCAGCCCATCTCTTCGGAGGCGGATCTGGCAGCCCTGGAGGAAGTGATCCAGGAGGAACTGGGCCGCGTGGTCCAGAACATCGAGTTTTCCAATGACGCGAAGGCCCTTCTGCCCTTCAAGAGCACGGACGTGGACATCGAGGACGAGTTCCGGGTGGACAGATCCACTCTGTCGGGCAATAAGGTGGAGGGAACCGTCACCTATTACTACGACGGCCACCAGCTGGGCAAGGACAGCGTGCACATCACCTTGATCCCGGAAGATAAGGAAGACCCTGCGAAGGGCAGCTTCATCGACCGCTTCATTGAGATGGTCAAGGGCGACAAGCTTTTGATGACAGGCTGCGTATTGGTCTGCTGCTTCGTGGTGGTCCTGGTCCTTCTGTCCGTGGTGGCGCTGGTGAGCCGCAGACAGAGGAAGAGAGCAGAAAAGGATTCCTGACATGCTGCAGAGAACGGGAAGAGGTTATCTGGAGAGCGATTTCCGCATCTTCCATTTAAAAGACGTACCGCGACCGGCCATGCCCATGCATTACCATGATTTCCGCAAGATCATGGTGCTGATCGACGGTTCCATCCGTTTCGCGTTGGAGGATCAGATGTATTCCATGGAAGCGGGCGACGTGATGCTGGTGGAGACCGGCACCATGCACCGTGCCGTGTTTACGGAAGGCAAAGCCTTCGAACGGATGCTGATCTATCTGTCGGACAACTATTTCGCCGCCCGGCCCGGCCTGGACGAACTGTTTCTGCGGGCCGGAGAGCATCAGGATTACCTGCTTCGGATCCCTGCTCAAAAGAGGGACGGGGCGATTGCGATGATCAGCTCCCTGTCAGACGAAGCCTGCAGTCAAAGCCGCTTCCCCCTGCTGCTGCAGCAATCCAGGGTAAACGAATTCCTGATCGAACTGAACGACCTGGCAGCCAGCTGCAGCCGGGAGAGGGAGCCGGCCGATCAGGACGGGAAAGTGAAGGAAGCGATTGGTTACGTCAACCGCCATCTGACGGAGGATCTCAGCACAAAGAAGATCGCCGGGAGCCTGGGCCTTTCGGAATCCTGCCTGTCCCAGCGGTTCAGGAAGGAGACGGGGCTGACGCTGCGCAGCTTCGTGGCTGATAAACGCCTGTCACGGGCATTTCTGAATCTGAAAAAGGGATGCACCGCGGCAGAGGCCTGCAGCCTGAGCGGCTTTACGAGCTACAGCAGTTTTTACCGGGCCTACATGGAAAGATACGGCGCTTCGCCCAAGAATTTTGAAACGGTGCAGGAGCTGGACGATCAGGAGCCTGCGGAATAGAGCCCTGCAGGAACAAGCCCCATCCTTACGCTGAATACCTGGATCATATAAGACAAAAGAGCACGGAATTCCGTGCTCTTTTGCAGCTTCCTGCCGGATTCGAACCGGCGACCTACGCATTACGAATGCGTCGCTCTACCAGCTGAGCCAAGGAAGCAAAACGCCGCCGCTTAACTGCGGCGACGCTTATCATAAAACAATTTAATCGGTTTGTCAACGCTCAATTACTGAGGAAGCATGACGGCCTTTTCCTTAAGGACCTTGACGAGTTTCCAGGGGATCACCATCTTCTTGACGTAGGGCAGGCCGAAGTATTCTTCGTAAAGACTGTAGTCGGTGCGTCCGATCTCTTCCTGGAAATATGTCTCCAGATCCTCTGTTGAGACTTCTATTCCAAGCTCTTTGGCGGCAGCCTGCATCACCAGTTCCTCCTTGCAGGCCCCGTCCAGCTCCTCCGCGTAATGATCCAGCAGGGCGGACATGGATTCAAAGCCCATGTTGGAAAGCAGCACCGGCAGCGTGACGCCGCTTCCGGCAGCATAGTAGGAGTGATAGTAGATGAGGTAGTTGGTCATGTAATCCTTCAGCTCCTGAGGGATCTCACTGATGACGCTGTTGCTGACCAGATAGTCATAGATGTAGTCCTGGACGGTCTGATTGGAAAGCCCGTCGGAGATCTCTTTTTTCATCTCCTCGGCAGTGGTCCAGCCATAGGAGGCGGACAGATTCGTGGCTACGAAATCATCCGTCAGCTCCGGTGTGATCTTTTCCCCGACGATGTAGTTGATGGTCACGTTGAAGACCGTGGCCTGGCCCGCCAGACTGGCGTTGCCGTAGTCGGCAGGGAAATTGATGTCGATGTCGAAGGTCTCCCCGGGCATGTGGCCGATCAGTTTCTGGAGAAAATCGTCCACATAGTTGGTGACGCCCACGATGACGGTGGTGCCGGCGCCACCGGTGCTTCCGCCGTCGAAGGCCACGCCGTTCAGCGTACCGGTATAGTCGATGTTGATGGTATCTCCGTCGGCCACGGCCCGGTTCGTGATCTGCTCATCGGAGGCGTAGGATCCCAGGATGCTGTCGACGGCTTCCTGAACGTCCTCCGCGGAAGGTGTGTGTACGTCATAGGGGATCGAAATGGTCAGGTCCTCGGGAAGCTTCACATGATCAGCGGCATTGATGATGCTGAAGTAGCCGTTTTCGTTCAGATCCTTTGAACAGTCAAAGGTATAATAGGCGTCCCCCTCCGCGTAGGGGACGGCGGCGGAGATGGTCTCCCGGATCTCCTCCGAGGATGCCTCAGCGGAAGAATCCGTCACCGCCTCGGACTGGGGAGCGGAAGAGGTGTCCGTCTCTTCAGGCTTGGTCTCCGAAGAGCAGGCAGTCAGGGAAAGCATCAGGCACAAAGCCAGCAATATAGCGAGTATTCTTTTCATGGGTCCTCCCGTAAAGATTCAGAAAACTACCGCATATTATAACGATAATACCCGAGTGCGTCTAATGAAAAATGTGTGAAATATGACTATGAATTTAACGGGCATTGGAGTACAATACAATGATATGGAGGAACCCCAATGATTCGTTTGCTGCTGAGCCATATCGGCAAATACAAAAAGGACGCGGTCCTTACTCCCGTCTGCGCGGCGCTGGAGGTCCTGATGGAGACGCTGATCCCCTACATCACGGCCTCGCTGATCGACCAGGGGATCGAACGTTCGGACATGGGCAACGTATTCAAATACGGCGGCCTGATGGTCTTCGTCGCGCTGCTTTCACTGTTCTTCGCCATCTGCGCGGGGCGCTTTTCCGCGAAGGCGTCCACCGGCTTCGCCGCCAACCTTCGCAGCGCCATGTACCGGAAGATCCAGAGCTTTTCTTTCGCCAACATCGACAAGTTAAGCACCTCCGGCCTGATCACCCGCATGACCACGGACATCACGTCTATTCAGAACGCGTTTTCCATGTCGATCCGCATGGCGGTCCGCGCGCCCCTGACACTGATCATGAGCCTGATCCTCAGCATGACCATCAACGTGCGGATCAGCCTGATCTTCCTGCTGGCCATGGCCGTGCTGGTGACCTGCATTCTGCTGATCATCCCCCGGGTGTCGAAGATCTTTACGGAAGTGTTCCGGCGCTATGATTCCCTGAACGAGAGCGTCCAGGAAAACGTGAGCGCGATCCGGGTAGTAAAGGCCTACACCAGGGAGGAATACGAAAAGGAGAAGTTTTCCAAAGCTTCGAAACTGCTGTATGATTTCTCCGTGAAAGCCGAGAGTCTGATGGCGCTGATGGGGCCGGTCATGACCCTGATCGTGAACGCCTGCATCATCTCGATCTCCTGGATCGGCGCCAAGATGGTGGTGCAGAACACCCTCACCACCGGCGAGCTGACCTCCCTGTTTTCCTACTGTATCAACATTCTCATGTCCCTGATGATGCTGTCCTTCGTGTTCGTGATGATCACCATGAGTATCGCGGCCATGAAGCGTACCGTGGAAGTCCTGAAGGAAGAGCCGGCCATCCAGAACGGGCCGGCACCGGTGACCGCGGTGGAGGACGGCAGCATCTGCTTCGACCATGTGAGCTTTTCCTATAAAAACGAGAGCAGCGAGTAAGTGCTTTCTGACCTGGACTTTTCCATCCGTTCAGGTGAGACCATCGGCATCCTGGGCGCCACGGGCAGCGGCAAGAGCAGCCTGGTGAGCCTGATCTCCAGACTCTATGACGTCTCGGAGGGCAGCGTGACCGTGGGCGGCGTCGACGTGCGGGATTACGATCTGGACACGCTTCGCAACAGCGTTTCGGTGGTGCTGCAGAAGAACGTGCTGTTTGCCGGCACCATCCTGGAGAACCTTCGCTGGGGCAAGGAAGACGCCACGCTGGAGGAGTGCCGGGAAGCCTGCCGGATGGCCTGCGCGGACGAGTTCATCGAAAGTTTCCCCGACGGCTATGAGACGAAGATCGAACAGGGCGGCACCAATGTGTCCGGCGGTCAGCGGCAGCGCCTCTGCATCGCCAGGGCACTGCTGAAGGATCCCCGCATCCTGATCCTGGACGATTCCACCAGCGCCGTGGATACCGCCACCGACGCCAAGATCAAGAAGGCCCTGAAGGAGACGGCGCCGGAAGTGACGAAACTGATCATCGCCCAGCGCGTCTCCAGCGTGAAGGACGCGGACCGGGTCATGGTGCTGGAAGAGGGCAGGATCGACGGCTTTGACACGCCTGACAGACTGGTCCAGACCAACGAGATCTACCGCTACCTGGTGCAGATGCAGAGCGGAGGCGGCAGCGACTTCGACGATGAGCTGCGGTCGGACCACTTTACCGATTATAACATGGAGGACGGCGACAATGAGTGAGAGCAGACAGCCTCGCGGGCCCCGCGGCAGAAACATGGGCCCCCGTCCGAAAGTCGACCATCCCATGCAGCTGCTGGGGCGGGTGCTCCGTCTCATGATGAAGCACTATAAATTCGGAATGCTGGTAGTATTCCTGTGCATCGTGATCGCGGCGGCCACCCAGCTGTACGGCCTGCTGTTCATCCGTACGCTGATTGACGACTACATCAAACCCCTGTCCCTGGCGGCGGACCCTGATTTCTCGGGACTGGCCTTTGCCCTGGTGCGGCTGGGACTGCTGTATCTGGCGGAGGTCTTCGCAACCTATGCCAGGGCAATGGTGATGCTCCGCATCGCCCAGGGCACCCTTTTGAAACTGCGCCAGAACATGTTCGACCACATGGAGACGCTGCCCATCCGCTACTTTGACACCCACGCCCACGGCGACATCATGTCCGTCTATACCAACGACGTGGACACCCTGCGCATGCTGATGAGCAACACCATCCCCGAGACCATCAGCACGGTGATCAGCGTGTCGGCTACCTTTGTCAGCATGCTGATCCTCAGCATCCCCATGACGCTGATGACCCTTCTGATGATCGGCGTGATCTTCTTCGTGACCATGAAGCTGGGCGGCCGTTCCGCAGGCTACTTCGTGCTGAACCAGAAGAACCTGGGCGCCCTGAACGGCTACATCGAGGAGATGATGGAAGGCCAGAAGGTGGTGAAGGTGTTCTGCCACGAACAGCGCAGCATCGATGATTTCGAGGTGAAGAACGAGGAACTGCGCAAGTCCGCCAACAACGCCAACGGCATCGCCAATATCCTGATGCCCATCAACAACAACCTGGCCCACTTGAGCTACGTGCTCTGCGCCGTGGTTGGCGCAATGATCGCCATCAACGGGAAGGGAAGCGTCCTGACCATCGGCACCATCGTCAGCTTCCTGACCCTGAACCGGAACTTTACCAGACCCATCTCCCAGCTGTCCAGCCAGATCAACAACGTGGTGATGGGCATGGCGGGAGCCCAGCGGGTGTTCGAGATCATCGACGCCCCTTCGGAAGTGGACGAGGGCGACATCACCCTGGTGAACATGGAAAAGGCGGAGGACGGCAGCCTGGTGGAAGCCGAACACCGCACCGAATACTGGGCATGGAAGAGTAAGGACGATGAGGGGAACACCACCTACACGCCCATGCTGGGGGACGTGGTGTTCAAGGACGTGGACTTCGGTTACGTGCCGGAGAAGACCGTGCTGCACGGCATCAACCTCTACGCGACGCCGGGACAGAAGATCGCCTTCGTAGGCAGCACCGGCGCCGGCAAGACCACCATCACCAACCTGCTGAACCGCTTCTACGACATAGAGAAGGGCGACATCATCTACGACGGCGCGCCTATCAGGAAGTACAAGAAATACGATCTGCGCCGGTCCCTGGGCATCGTACTGCAGGAGACGAACCTCTTTACCGGCACCGTCATGGAGAACATCCGCTACGGCCGGCTGACGGCAACGGATGAGGACTGCATCGAGGCGGCGAAGCTGGCCAACGCCGACGGCTTCATCCGCAGGCTGCCCGACGGTTATGATACCATGCTCACCGGCAACGGCTCCAACCTGAGCCAGGGGCAGCGGCAGCTGCTTTCCATCGCCCGGGCCGTGGTGCTGGATCCGCCGGTGCTGGTCCTGGACGAGGCCACCTCCTCCGTGGATACCCACACCGAATTCCTGATCCAGCAGGGCATGGACGAGCTGATGAAGGGCAGGACCACTTTCGTCATTGCCCACCGGCTGTCCACCGTCATGAACGCAGACTGCATCATGGTGTTGGAAAAGGGCGTGATCATAGAGCGCGGCAGCCATGAACAGCTGCTGGAGGAAAAGGGCAAGTACTATCAGTTATATACAGGAAACTTCGCGGAGGAATGAGAATGGAGCAACAACAAAACATTCCTTTATGGAAACTATTTTTAGCCTTCTTTAAATGCGGCGCCGTGACCTTCGGCGGCGGATACGCCAAGCAGCCGATCCTGGACCGGGAGATCGTGGACAAGAGAGGCTGGATCACGAAAGAAGAGGTGATGGACTACTACGCGGTGGCCCAGGCCCTGCCGGGCATCATCTCCATCAACGTGGCCTCTTTCATCGGTCACAAGCTGAGAAAGATCCCCGGCGCCATCATGGGTGTGCTGGGCGTCATCAGTCCCTGCATCATCGTGATCACAGCCATCGCCATGCTGTTTTCCAACTTCCAGGACAACGAGTACGTGGTCCACGCGCTGCAGGGCATCAACATCGCCGTGGCGGCGCTGATCATCAACACCATCATCACCATGTGGAAGAAGGGCGTGAAGGAGATCCCCCAGTTTCTGATCTTCCTGGTGGTGTTCTGCCTGTCCCTGTTCATAGGCGGACAGCGGATGCCCATCTACTGTGTGATCGGCTCCCTCATTTTCGCGCTGGTCTACAAGCGCATTGAAAGGAGGGTCCGCAGCAAATGATCTACCTTCAGCTGTTTTGGGAATTCTTTAAAGTAGGTCTGTTTACCGTGGGCGGCGGCATGGCGGCGGTCCCGCTGCTGCTGGCCATGGCGGGAAGTACCGGCTGGTTCACCGAGGACTTCGTGGTGCAGATGATCGCCATATCGGAATCTACGCCGGGACCCATCGGCATAAACATGGCCACCTATGCCGGCTATACCGTGGGCGGCATTCCCGGCGGCATCATCGCCAGCATCGCCACGGCCATTCCGGGCATCATCATCGTGGTGCTGGTCTCCCGGGCGCTGGAAAAGTTCTCGGAGAGCGTGCTGGTGAAGGACGCCTTCTGGGGCCTGCGCCCCGCGGTGACGGCGCTGATCGCCTACGCGGCCTTTACCATCATCAACAAGACCATGATCTACTTCACGAAGATCGGCACCGTACCCTTCCTGGAGTTCTTCTCCTGGCAGAAAGTGCTGTTCTTCGCGGTGATGCTCTTCGGCATCATGAAGTTCAAAAAGCACCCTGTGCTCTACATCGCCATTGCCGCGGTGGTGGGGATCGTGTTCAAATTTTAAACTTGACGAACAGAGGCAGGAATGTTATCACTTATAACGGACTGCCTTGGGAGGTTTTTCTTAATGAATAAGTTGATATATCTGGACAATGCGGCCACCACGGCCGTGAAACCGGAAGTCGTGGAAGCGATGCTTCCCTACTACTGCGAAAAGTTCGGCAACGCTTCTTCCATATATTCCATCGGACAGGAGTCCAAGGAAGCGCTGGAGAACGCCCGCCAGACCATCGCAGGCACTCTGAACGCCAAAACGGAGGAGATCTATTTCACCGGCTGCGGCACCGAGGCGGACAACTGGGCCATCATCGGCACCGCGGAAGCATATGGAAATAAGGGAAAGCACATCATCACCAGCAACGTGGAGCACCACGCGGTGCTTCACACCTGTGAGTACCTGGAAAAGCGTGGTTTCGAGATCACCTACGTACCGGTGGACGAGAAGGGTCTGATCCACCCGGAGGACGTGGAAGCGGCCATCCGCCCCGACACCATCCTGATCACCATCATGTTCGCCAACAACGAGATCGGCACCATCATGCCCATCGCGGAGATCGGCGCCATCGCCAAAAAGCACGGCGTGCTGTTCCATACGGACGCGGTGCAGGCCTTTACCCACCTGCCCATCGACGTGAACGCGCTGAACATCGACATGCTGAGCGCCAGCGGCCATAAGTTCCATGCCCCCAAGGGAGTGGGCTTCCTGTACATCCGCAAAGGGCTGAAGCTGAAGTCCTTCATCCACGGCGGAGCGCAGGAGAGAAAGCGCCGCGCCGGCACGGAGAACGTGGCCCAGATCGTAGGCATGGCAAAGGCTGCAGAACTGGCCATGGCGAACCTGGAAGAGAACGAAAAGAAGCAGACCGCCCTGCGGGACCACCTGATCAGCCGCGTGCTGACGGAGATCCCTCACAGCCGCTTAAACGGCGACGCGGAGCACCGCCTTCCCGGCAATACCAACTTCAGCTTCCAGTTCATCGAAGGCGAGTCCATGCTGATGATGCTGGACATGAAGGGCATCTGCGGTTCTTCCGGATCCGCCTGCACGGCGGGATCTCTGGATCCCTCCCACGTGCTGATGGCCATCGGCCTGCCCCATGAGATCGCCCACGGCTCCCTGCGCCTGTCCCTGTGCGAGGACAACACGCTGGAGGAAGTGGATTACACGGTGGACTGCTTAAAGGAGATCGTCGCCAGGCTGCGGGCCATGTCCCCCCTGTACGAGGACTTCGTGAAGAAGCAGAAAAAGTAAGGAGGATCATTCATGGCATACAGTGAAAAAGTAATGGATCATTTCACCAATCCCCGCAACATGGGCGAGATCGAGAACGCCAGCGGCGTTGGGACGGTAGGCAACGCCAAGTGCGGCGACATCATGAGGATCTATCTGGACATCGACGAGAACCAGATCGTCCGGGACGTCAAGTTCAAGACCTTCGGCTGCGGCGCTGCCGTGGCCACCAGCAGCATGGCCACGGAACTGGTGAAGGGCAAGTCCATCTATGAGGCCCTGCAGGTGACCAACAAAGCTGTGATGGAGGCGCTGGACGGACTTCCTCCCGTGAAGGTCCACTGCTCCCTGCTGGCGGAGGAAGCGATCCACGCCGCCCTCTGGGACTACGCCACCAAGCACGGCATCGAGATCCCCGGCCTGCAGAAGCCGGTGACCGACATCAGCGAGCACGAAGAGGAAGAAGAGTATTAAGCTTCTTTTTTACCGGGGCAGGTCCCTGCCCCGCACGACTGGAGAGTTATCGAAGTGGTCATAACGAGCCGCACTCGAAATGCGGTTGCCCTCCGGGGCACGTGGGTTCGAGTCCCACACTCTCCGCTATCCATCCGGATCAACGGCCTGCCCGGCCGAAAGGGCGATGAGGACCGGCGGCAAAAGCCGCCGTTCTTTTTAAGGGTACCAGATGAAATTTGTAGGCGATAAAAACTTCTATAAGCGAGTGATGACCGTCACCCTGCCCATGATCATCCAGAACGGCATCAGCAATTTTGTAAACCTTCTGGACAACATCATGGTGGGGCAGACAGGCACGGAGCAGATGTCCGGCGTCTCCATCGCCAACCAGATCTTTTTCGTCTACATGCTGTGCATCTTCGGCGCCACCTCCGGCGCGGGCATCTTCGGCGCCCAGTACTACGGGAAGAACGATCACGAAGGCGTGCGCTACACCTTCCGCTTCAAGCTGATCATCTGCGCCATCATGCTGACCATTGGCACCACCGTGATCTACGTCTTCGGTCCGGATTTCATCAATCTGTTCCTGCTGGGAGAGGCGGGCACTTCCGATCCCGTGGCAACCCTGAACTATGGAGTGGGGTATTCCAAAATCATCCTGTACGGACTGCTGCCCTTCACCCTGGCTTCCTGCTATGCCGGCACCCTGCGCGAGTGCGGCGAGACCTACCATCCCATGGTGGCCAGCCTGATGGCGGTCTTCATCAATCTGGTGCTCAACTATCTGCTGATCTTCGGCAAGTTTGGATTCCCCGAACTGGGGGTCAACGGCGCCGCCATCGCCACCACCATTTCCCGCTTCGTGGAATGTATTTATCTGGTGATCTGGACGGCGAGACACAGCAGCAGGATGCAGTTCATCAAAAAAGCTTTCCGCAGTCTGTACCTGCCCTGGAAACTGGCCAAAGACATCATCCGCAAGGGCCTGCCGCTGATGGTCAACGAGCTGCTGTTCTCCCTGGGAATGACCACCATGAACCAGCTCTACTCCATCCGGGGCCTGGCGGTGGTGGCGGCCATGAACATCATGAGCGTGGCAGCCAACCTGTTCCGTGTGATCTTCATGTCCCTGGGCAATGCCGTGGCCATCATGGTGGGGCAGCTTCTGGGCGCGGGAAAGATGGACGAGGCGGAAGATACGGCCCACAAGCTGATCGCCTTTTCCGTGTTCGCGGGCCTGGTGGTCTCAGGGCTGATGGTGCTCACAGCGCCCATCTTCCCGAAGCTCTATAACACGACGGAGGAGATCCGCCACCTGGCCATGGTGCTGCTGATGCTGCTGGCGATCTTCATGCCCATCGACGCCTTCTGCAACGCCTGCTACTTTACGATCCGGTCCGGCGGAAAGACGCTGATCACCTTCATCTTTGACAGCATGGCCCTGTGGGTGGTGTGCATCCCCGTCGCCTTTGTCATCGGCCACTATACAGACCTGCCCATCACATGGATGTTCATCTGCGTGAACGGGGCGAAGATCGTGAAGATCTTCATCGGCACTTATCTGCTGAAAAAAGGCACCTGGAAGCACAATATCGTCAACGATAAATAATTGAAATAAAGCGCTTGCTTTCGTGAAACAACTGTGCTATATTCTTTAGGCTATTGATTGGAGGACATGAAAATGGATGTTTTAATTGCAGTCTTGAAAATATTACTGGTGCTGGTCTGTGTGGGAATGATCACCATCATCCTGATGCAGGAAGGCAAGAATGCCGGTCTGGGCCAGGCGATCGCCGGCGGCTCGTCCGACTCCTATATCAGCAAGAACTACGGCAGAACGCCGGAAGGCAAGAAGAAGACCTACACCAAGATCCTGGCGGTGGCCTTCATGGTGCTTGCTCTGGCGATCAATATCCTGGAGCGTGTGAACACTGCCGCATAAACAGTTGATTTTCGCGGACTGCCCATGGTCGATGGCCGTGGGCATTTTGCATTTTCGGGTAAGGAATAATGGCAAAAGAGAGCATCAAGCAGATCGCGAACAATAAAAAAGCGTATCACGACTACTTCGTGGAGGACACCTACGAGGCCGGCATTTCCCTGTCCGGCACGGAGGTGAAATCGCTGCGCCTCGGAAAATGCAGCCTGAAGGAGTCCTTCATCAAGGAGAGGGGCGGCAGCCTGTTCGTCTACGGCATGCACATCAGCCCCTACGAAAAGGGCAATATCTTCAACAAGGATCCCCTGCGGGTGCGCCGGCTGCTGCTGCACCGCTACGAGATCAACAAGCTGATGGGAAAGGCCACCCAGAAGGGCTACACCATCGTGCCCCTGAAGATCTACTTCAAGGGCAGCCTGGTAAAGTTGGAGATCGGCCTCTGCAAGGGCAAAAACCTCTATGACAAGCGGGAGAGCCTGCAGAAGAAAGACGAACAGCGGAATATCGAAAGAGCTTTTGCCGGACGGGAATGACCGTCCGGTTTTTTGTGATGTGTTAGTTAAACAGCCTTCCGTTGACGATGGCCCGGGATTGTTTTACAATGATCCCAGTACCGAAGGAGGTAATGAAATGTCTTTAAAGGATCTCACGATGGTCTTCCGCCAGCTGGACAAGGATATGGCGGATCTGCACTATTCCATCACCTGTCATGAAGGTGAATATGCCGCGAAAGTCTTCGTTCCCACAAAGGAGAACGTGGCCGAGGCCCGGGAGAAGATCGCCAAACTGGCCGCCCGTGTCAGCGCCCTGCCCGCGCCGGATCCTGTTTTCTCGGTGATCAAGGCACAGTTCGAAGCCTTCGTGGACTCCCTGGGCTTTACGCTTGACGGCATAGAAGCCGGCCCTTCCCGCATCATCACCGGGATGGCCCATTTCATCGAGCGCCAGGGCCGAGCCAACCGGCAGAGCCCGGAAAAGAAGACGGCTTTCATAGAAGAGAAGATCGGGAACATATTTGCCGTCCTGCCGGAGGTGGAAGCCCTTGTGATGGAAAAGACGCCGGCGGAACGTCTGGGCGGTTTAAAGCACAGTCTGCAGTTCGGCATCGAGATGCTGGACTACGATCTGGCAAACATCCGTGATTTCCACAAAGGATGCACCATAGAGCAGATGGCCCGTATCGAGGCCGTGATCAGGAAGATCAAGGCATACTACGCGGAGCTTTCCGACAGGCTTCCGGTATCTCAGGAGGCCGCGAAGGCGGGCGAGGACGATCTGCAAAAGAGATGCCAGCTGCCCGAGGGCGAGTACAAGGCCACCCTGGCCCGCCTGTACGGCGTGGATCTGGCCGACATGGAGAGCTGGTACGAGGAAGAGATCCAGGTCACCCGGGACGAGGTCTTCGAGATCGCGTCAAAACTGCCCATCGAAGAGCCCGCTCCCACCACCATG
>JAGAEH010000057.1 GCA_017613225.1 Lachnospiraceae bacterium | reverse complement strand
TGAGGCAGCAGCTCAACCTGGGAGCGACCGCCAAGTCACCCCGCTGGGCTATTGCCAACAAGTTCGCCCCCGAGCGGGAGTGCACCAAGTTGCAGTATGTGTCCTTCGAGGTTGGCCGCACGGGTGTCATCACGCCTGTCGCTAACCTGGAACCCGTGCTGCTGAGCGGCACCATGGTCAAGCGCGCCACGCTGGTGAACGAAGACCAGATGCGCGCCCTGGATCTCCACGACGGAGACTGGGTCTACGTAGAGAAAGGCGGCGAGATCATCCCCAAGATCACGGCCGTAGAACCCTCCAAACGACAGCCCGGCGCCAAGGAGCCCGTCTTCCCGCAAGTCTGCCCGGACTGCGGAACGCCCCTGGTGAAACCCGAAGGCGAAGCCCGCTGGTTCTGTCCCAACACCGCCGGATGTCCCACCCAGATCAAGGGCCGCATCCTGCATTTCCTTTCCCGCAAAGCCATGAACATCCTGGCCGGAGAAGCCACCGTGGAACAGTTGTACGACCTGGACATGGTGCACTCCCCGGCCGATCTGTATAACCTCACCGAGGCGCAGCTCCTCCTGCTGGACGGCTGGAAAGAGCGCAGCGCCCGCCGCTTCCTCCAGAGCCTGAAAGACTCCCGGAAAGTTCCCTTTGAGCGCGTCCTCTTCGCCGTGGGCATCCGCTACGTAGGAGAAACCACCGCCCGGGACATCGCCCGCCACTTCGGCAACATCGACGCCCTCAAACTGGCCTCCCGGGAAGAACTCCTGGCCGTAGAAGACGTGGGAGACGTGATTGCCGACAGCGTCCTCGCCTACTTCAAGGCCGATGAAAACCTCCTCGAGATCAGCCGCCTGCAAAACGCCGGCCTGCAGTTCTCCCTGGGCGAAAAGGCAGAAAAACAATCCGACCTGCTGGAGGGCAAGACCATCGTCATCAGCGGCAACTTCTCCATCTCCCGCGACGAGATGAAGGCCCTCATCGAGGCCAACGGCGGCAAGAACGGCAGCTCCGTCAGTTCCAAGACCGCCTGCTTACTCGCCGGCACCACGCCCGGCCCCGAAAATATCAAGAAGGCAGAAGAACTGGGCATCGCCATCATTGACGAAGCACAGTTCTATGAAATGATCGAGATGCCCGGTCAAGCCGGGCATGACGAAAAGGGTAACAACGTCATGGCCGACCTGATCGGCCATCTCCATGACGAACCTACTCTGTTTTAAGCCATGTTCAGGAAGCTGTTTCATAGGATGGCAGTGATGATCCGGTGGGCATCCATCTGGATCACGCGCATCATACGCTTCCTGATGCACGACATCTGGCTCCTGAACGAAGACGACTTCTCCCGCTGGAAAGCCCGTCTGGTGCGGGACCTCAAGACCGTGGTCCTGATGATGAACACCTTCTCGGACCAGAAGATCGGCTACCAGATCACCGCCCTGGCCTTCAAGAGCATGCTGGCTGTGGTCCCCGCCATCGCCATCGGCTTCTACCTCACCGACGGCCTGGGCCTAAGGGATAAGTTCGCCGAAGTGCTGTACGCGAACCTCGGGGAGCAGAAAATCACGGAGGTGCTGATGAATGCCGCCGACAACATTGTGACTACGGCCGAGAGCGGCCTTTTCGGCTTTATCTCCATGGCCTCCTTCGTCTGGATTGTCCTGTCCCTGATGATCACCGTAAGACAGGTGTTCAACAACGTGTGGAAGGTGGACAAGGAGCGCAATTTCCTCAAGATGATCGGCATTATCATCGGCATCACCATCATGGCGCCGTTCGTGGTGATCATCTTCTTCTCCGGCTCCGTGGTATACTCCCACGTGCTGGATCTGCTGTTCCCCAGCAGACTCTACGTGACCGAAAGCATCAAGACCGTCTTTACCTGGGTCTTGTTTGCCGGCCTGAGTGTCCTGATCCTAAGCGTCATGTACAAATATATTCCCGGAACCAAAGTGCTGTTCAGATACGCGTTCAAGGCAGCGCTGATTTCCGGCATTGTATTTACAGGGGTGCAGTACCTTTACCTGGAAACCCAGGTGATGGTGGCCAAGCACAGCGCCGTGTATGGCGTCATGGCGGCCGTTCCCCTGTTCATGATCTGGCTTAATCTGGGATGGACCATCATCCTGTATGGCGCGGAACTCTCCTTCGCCTTCCAGAACGTGGACCGTCACCGGATGACCATTGCAACTATTGAGAAACTGAACGAGGAAGCCATCCGTACGCGTAAGGAACGCTTCCAGAAGAATCTGTCGCTATGAGTTTTTCCCAGTTTACCCCAGAAGACTACGAGGTCATCAACCGCGACTATGCCAAGCTGCGGGAATCGGCCGTAAAGCGTTGCGCCAACGACGCGGAACTGGAAGTGGTTCAGCGGGCCTTTGAGTTCGCCAACGACGCGCACAAGAACGTGCGCCGCCGCAGCGGAGAGCCCTATATGCTGCATCCCATCGCCGTCGCCCGCATCGTGGTGGACGACATCGGCCTGGGCTACAAGTCCATATCGGCCGCCCTGCTGCACGACGTGGTGGAAGACACAGACTACACCGTAGAAGACCTGCGGGAGCGCTTCGGTAACAAGATCGCCACCCTGGTGGACGGTCTCACCAAGATCAAGAACGTCCTGGACACCGAGCAGAAGACCCACGGCACAGACCTTTCCCAGCAAAGCCTGCAGGCAGAGAATTTCAAGCGCATCCTCCTCACGATGAACGACGACGTGCGGGTGGTCCTGATCAAACTGGCCGACCGCCTGCACAACTGCCGCACCATCGAGCACATGC
>JAGAEH010000056.1 GCA_017613225.1 Lachnospiraceae bacterium | reverse complement strand
TTCACTCCGGTCTGCGCGGTGCGCGTCCTGTTCAGCCCCAATAACAAGGCGGGCTTCATGATCCTGGGCAGCGTGTTCCTGTGCACCACCGGCGCGGAAGCCCTGTATACGGACATGGGCCACGTGGGCCGGAGCAGCATCTACATCAGCTGGCCTTTCGTCAAGGTCTGCCTGATCCTGAACTACATGGGCCAGTGCGTCTGGATCATCCGCAACCAGGGCGATGCGGCCATCCGGGCTATCCAGGACCTCAACCCCTTCTACGTGATGCTGCCGGAGGCCCTGCGGCCAGTGGCCATCCTGCTCAGCGCCATGGCGGCCATCATCGCCAGCCAGGCCCTGATCAGCGGCAGCTATACGCTGGTGCACGAGGCGGCCGGCCTGGACCTGATGCCCCACTTGAACGTACGCTATCCCTCGGACACCAAGGGGCAGATCTACGTTCCTTTCGTCAACAACGTGCTGTGGATCCTCTGCGTGGCGGTCGTCCTATATTTCCGCACCGGCTCCCGCATCGAGAACGCCTACGGTCTGGCCATCACCATCAGCATGCTGATGATGACGGTCCTCTTCTGCGTCTATATCGGCGTCCTGCACCATCATCGGCTGGCCGCCGTCTTATTCGGCCTGGTCTTCTTTGCCTTCGAGGGCGTGTTCTTTATCTCCAGCCTGGGCAAATTCCTCATCGGCGGCTACGTGGCCATCATCATCTCCCTGGCCATCCTCTTCATCATGATCTGCTGGTATCGCGGCACTCAGATCGAGCAGGCCCAGGACATCCACCTGGATATGCGGGACCATATCGACTCGATCCGGGGTCTGAAGGACGACGATACGATCCCGCTGTGCAGCAACAATATCGTTTACCTGACCAAAGGCTACGGTTTCGATAAGATCGACCGCGACATCCTCTCTTCCATCCTGGACAAGGACCCCAAGCGGGCGGACGCCTACTGGTTCATCAGCGTCAACACCACCGACGACCCCCACCAGCGGAACTACGAGGTGGAGACCTACGGCACGGACTATATCTTCCGCGTCAACCTGTACCTGGGCTTCAAAGTCAAGCCCAGCGTCAACATCTACCTGCGCCAGATCGTCAACGACCTGCTGGCCGCCGGGGAACTGCCGGTACAGGATCGGCGGCACTCCATCTACGGCCCCTCCGACATCGGCTCCTTCAAGTTCTACATGATCCGGGAAATGATCTCCCAGGACGGGGACATCTCTTCCGTGGACAATATGCTGATCCGCGCCAAGCATTTCATCCGCCGCATCGCGGGCAATCCCATCCAGTGGTACGGGCTGAAGACGTCCAACGTGGTCGTGGAATACGTGCCCCTGTTCCTGACCCAGCGCCAGCCCGAAAAACCGCTGGTGCGGATCTGAAGAGATCCGATTTGATTTATACAAACAGAAGCGGCGTATAGACCATGGCGCTCTATGCGTTTCCGATTATGTAGTTGGACAGCGTCAGCACCCGCTCCCGGATGTGTTCCTGCGTCGCCCGGTATCCCTGGTCCATCCCCCGACGGGGGATGGACTTTTTCTGTGGCAAGTATATGGGGAATGGCCGGAAAAACCGGGCGGTCTTTTTTGGCCTTGGCGCGAAAAGTCCGTTTTATCGGACAGCAGTCCTATTATAATGACAGCGTCAGGTGTTGGAAAGGATGGTTTTCATGGTCGAGTTCCTGTTGCTGACATGGCTGATCGGACTGCTGCTGGCTGCGGCTGCCGCACTGCTGCGGACGGTGCAGCTGCGAACCGCGCCGCGTCTGCGGACGGCGTTCTCACGCCGGGGCAGTTCCCATTAGCGGCTGGCCGCCCCGCCGGCACTCCGGCGGCAGTATCCGCGGACAGGCCCGGCGGTAGTCTGTCCGCAAGCCCTCCGTATAATCCGTATAATAAAAAAGGGCTGCTCCCGCTTCACCCGTGATCGTATTAACCCGCTGTCACCGATCCGCGGTCACTGACCCTCTTTCCGCGCTTCCCGTTGCTTCCTGTCCTCTTTCCCTCTTTCCGCTTATCTGCCTCAGGGAGCGGAGCCCTCTGGCAGAGCCCTGGCCACGGATCGTAAAAAAGAGACCCCAAACGGGGTCTCTTTTTGCGTGCTTTGCGTGCTTACTGTGCCGGGTCTTATTTGATGATCTCGTGGACCCAGCCCTCGGGGCCGGCGATGCGGCCCATCTGGATGCCGGTCAGGGTGTCGTACAGCTTCTGCAGCACCGGGCCGAAGCTCTCCATGCCGGAGGCGAAACGGATGGCCTTGCCGTGGTCGTCGATGCAGCCCACCGGGCAGATGACGGCGGCAGTGCCGCACAGGCCGCATTCCACGAAGTCGGGCACCTCGCTGAAGGGCACTTCCCGCTCCTCGGTCTCCATACCCAGCATCTCCTTGGCCACGTACATCAGGGAGCGGCGGGTGATGGAGGGCAGGATGGTGTCGGACTTGGGGGTGACCAGCTTGCCTTCCTTGGTGACGAAGACGTAGTTGGCGCCGCCGGTCTCTTCCACCTTGGTGTGGGTAGCGGAATCCAGGAACATGTTCTCGGCGAAGCCGCGGCCCTTG
>JAGAEH010000055.1 GCA_017613225.1 Lachnospiraceae bacterium | reverse complement strand
TGCCGGAGAGCAGGTGGACTCCGCTGTGGCGATTCTTGCCCTTGGTCCGTCTGGCCAATTCCCGCTGGACCATCTCGAACATCTCCGGGTCAATGATTGCTTGTAGGCTGGATGTGAACGCTTTGCTGGAGAATAAAAAAAAGACCCTGAGCTGCTCAATTCTGAGCTGCCCAGGGTGCATTGGTTCCGAGGAGTTGTTCCTCAGAAATTTTGTAATGAATCGTGATGGTGTTGTTGCTTCCTGCCTCGATCCGGTCAACCAGCCTGGCAATGATGTTCGTGCCGTTGAAACTGCTGGCCGTCCCGGGACCGCGAAGGTTGAATACGAACAGGAGCTCCACGGAATGTGCCGCTCCAATGTCCGGATTCAGGAACGAAATCATCCTACGCAATCTGCGCAGCTTATTTCGTCACAGTTCCTAACGGACGTAGTACTTGGTCAGGAAATAGGTCCTGTCCCAATCGACGATATTCATGTCGGCTTCCTTTTCCGCGCGGATATCGAATTCATCGAACACCATCACGTACTTGTTCTCAAGGTCGTAGAGCGGCCATTCCTTGGCCTGGCCGTCGGGGGACTGCTCGGCGGTGAGGGACGGGTTGCCGGTCTTGGCGAACTGCACCCACATCCTCCGCATGGTTTTGGAGAAGGTCTCGTCGAACTGCCTGCCGGTGACGAAGGTATCCTCCGGATGGTTGAACAGCTCGGAAAGCTCGATCGCGTGGCCGCTCTTCAAAAGCGGCACGGAGGATTCCACCCTGAAGTAGTAGACGTAGGTCTTGCCGCCGCCCTTGACCTGGTTCTCCGCCGTCCGGATCAGCGGCGCGTTGAACCAGAACTGATCCAGGAAGTGGCTGAGGATATCGTAGTCCTCGCCCTGGCTGTCCGCGAGGTAGCTCTCGACCAGCGCCTTTTCCTCCTCCGTCAACTGGGAGAGCTTCTCCGCCTTGCATTTCTCAGCCCAGGGCATGAAGGCCTCCGGTCCAAACCCGGCCACGAAGTAGCTGCATTCGTCCTTGGTGCAGCCCTGCATGATGTCAAAATCCTTCGCCGCGCCGCTCTCGTAGGCGTCGAACGCCTCCCTGGGCAGGAACACGCCGTCGCGCTCAGGGGTCGTGAGGGGCATCGACGCCACTGCCCCTGCCGCCTGCACGATCTTGTCGACGTCGGTGTTCATCAGGTCGGCCACGGTCTTGCAGCCCAGCACATCCATAATGGCGTCCGTGCATTCGATGGCCTGTTCCGTGGAACGGCTGAACTCGGGCGAACCGCTCTGGGCGATGACGCGCTGGAAATACTCGTGCGCGCCCTCCACCAGGGGCAGCAGGGACACGGAGCCGCCGCCGGCGGACTGGCCGAAGATGGTCACGTTGTCGGGATCGCCGCCGAAGCCCGCGATGTTCTCGTGGATCCACTTCAGCGCCGCCATCTGATCCATCAGGCCCAGGTTCTGGGCGTCCGGGTAGTCCGCGCCGTCGGGCAGATGCGACAGGTGGAGGAAGCCGAGGGCGTTGAGCCGGTACTCGACGGAGACGAGTATGACGTCCGGATTCTCATGCACAAAGTTCGTGCCCTCCTCGCGGGGCTCAGGGGTGCCGCCGAGCTCATAGGCGCCGCCGTGGATCCACACCATGACCGGTTTCTTCTGATCGCCCGTGTCATCGGCCTTCCAAATGTTCAGGTGCAGGCAATCCTCGCCCTGGGGATAGAGGGAACCCCTCTGACCCACATTGGCCACCTGGCAGGGAACCTTCCCGAAGTAATACGCCTCATATACGCCCTCGTCCGGCGCCACATCTACCGGAGCCTTCCAGCGGTATTCCCCCACGGGCTGCGCGCCCACATAGGGAATGCCTTTGTACGCGATGACGCTTTCATCCGTCTTCTTGCCCACAAAGGTGCCGTTGACGCACTTCACAGCCAGCGCCGCGTCGTAATTGCCGTCGGTGATCGTCTGGTTCTCGCCGTAAAGCGCTTCCATCTGCGCCTTTGCCTCGTCCGCTCCGGATAACATGCCGCCCTGCTCAGCGGCCAGCGCCCCGCCAAAGCTGAACACGGCCAGCAACAGTGCCACCGTCAGTGCCAGGAGCCTTGCCGAAAAGTTACGCTTCATTGAATTCTTCCTCCTTCAAATTCAGATGCTGTAATATTTGTCAGGAAATAGGTCCTGTCCCAATCGATGATTTGCCGCTCGGATTCCTTTTCCGCATACCACTCCCGATGTTCGGTTTTTTCTTCATCGGTCGTCTTCTTCATCGTGCAGGGTGGAATACCATGGCAAATTCCGGCTTTCAGTCGTCGGAATTGTATTTATGAGAGTATACCACAAACCAGCAAAAACCAAAAGAAAAAAAGCCCGCAGAACTCGTGAAAATAAGCTCTGCGGGCTTTGGCCTGTTTTCAGGCACTTTCTTCTTTCTTCCTTCCAAGGAACTGCTCGGCGGTCATGCGCCAATGAATGGTAATATCGTAGCCATCATTCTTCCGGATCTCAATCCGGGCGACCAGCTGGGCGATTACCAGATGCTTCGCTTCGTAGCTGGCATCGTCAAAGCGGCTGGCCCAGCTGAGGATCTCGTCCACCTGGACTTCGTTGGCCTTTTTGTTGTTCTTCTCCATTTCCAGCAGGACTTTGGCCTCTTCCTTCTTCTTTGTCGCTGCGTCCAGCCGGGCCTTCTGCTTCATGAGCATGGAGTTGACAACGCTGAGATCGAGCTGGTTCTCACCAGTGAGGGCTTTCAGGGCTTCGGTCTCCAAGGCGTCAACCTGCCGCTGCGCATCTTTATTTTTTCTTTGCCTTGGCCATATAACACAAAAGAT
>JAGAEH010000054.1 GCA_017613225.1 Lachnospiraceae bacterium | reverse complement strand
CTGATACTTCTCCGGGAAGATGAACTCATCGTCCCGCAGATCATCGTCCACCATGAATTGCCTAAACGTGATCTCATATCTGGCCAGAGCCTTCATCTGGTCCTTCAAAATGACGGTCGGTCTGTCACTCATTTCGTCTCCTTTCGCGCGCTCCGCGCCGGTGTACTGTAAGGTGCTTCCGAACACTTCCCCGGCAGTGCAATGCCTCTTGTCCGCCAGTTCCTTTCAAGCATTCTCCGGCAGTTCTACTTCATTATATCGCAAAACCGATCGGCGAGGTCGCTTTCCATGCGACTTTTGCAAAACTCTACCTCAGGCACCGCAGGAAAAACCGGTTCAGCCCTTCCCAGTCATGCCTCTCATCGTCCGGCTGCTGCTTCATCAGCTCCTTTACCCGCAGGATCTCATCATCCATGAACTTGTTCAGAACTTCCACCCGCGGAATAAGACGCGTCTCGGGCGAATTCATTTTTAGATCCAGCAACCGGTCCACCTCGCCCCTCAGCCGGTCGGGCAGTTCAGCGTCCAGCAGCTCGGAAAAAGCCATTGGCGGCGGAGTCTTCCTTTCTATGATCCACCGGCTCGCAAGCAGCGGCCGCAGCACATAAAAGTACTTCTTAGCCTTCACTTTCTCACTTTTTAAGTAGCCACGATAATTGCTTTCTGCCATGCTGGCGTAGTGATACAGGCTCTTCTTCACCGAGAAATAGTCCTGTATCATGCCGCGCAGCTGCCCGGCCTCCTCAGTCTCCGCATAGACAATGGGTGAGGTGAGCCACTCGAACAGCGTCGGATTGGAGCGAAACATCAGGCGCAGCGCCTTTGGAAGATCCCACCCGTTGATGTCCAGCATATCGTTGATCGGAAGCTCAATGACGTCCCGCACTTCATCCAGGCGGAGGTAGTCCTCCTTTTTCCTGACGTAGATGAACCTGACGTCGTAGTCGCTGTCCGGAGACGCAAAACCCCAGGCCCTGCTGCCGGATTCCACTGCCAGCAAAATGCGGACCCCGCTGTCCTTTTCGATCTCCTTAAGCTTTTCCTTGATCAGATCTGTCATGGCCTGTTTTCTCCTTGCTCGCTACAGCTAGTCGATTGCGGCCGGCTTCTTCGCTCGTTTTTGCCTGTGGAGCGTAGCTTCTTCAGTTTCCCACCGGCCGCATTTGGCTGTTTCAGCGGTTGCGGCCGGCTTGCCGCTCGTTTTTACCTGTGAAATGCCTCTTCTTCGACTTTCCCGCCGGCCGCATTTGGTTGTTTTGCCGGTTGCGGTCGGCTTTGCCGCTCGTTTTTACCTATGGAGCGTGGCTTCTTCAGTTTTCCGCCGGCCGCAGTTGGTTGTTTTTCCGATTGCGGCCGGACTCGACGCTGATTTCTGTTTATGGAACACGTCTTTTTTCGATTTCGCTGCCGGCTGCAGTTTATTGAATTGTCATCTTGAGCGAAGTGCCGCAGGCACGCAGTCGAAAGATCCTTCGGCTCGCTGCACACGCTCAGGATGACAGATGACCGGGGGGATCCTTCGACTCGCTGCGCTCGCTCAGGATGACAGGCCAGGCTCAGGATGACAGACCTTTTACCGCCCGTGGCTCATGATGCCCTTCAGGTAGTTGATGAACCCGGCGCAGGTCACCAGCAGGAAGCGGGCCTCCTCGAAGGAGACGTCCGCGTCCGCGGTGAGGAGCGGAACAAAGCCGTCCAGCGCCTCCATGGCGGAAACAAAGACAGGCTGGATGCCCGGCATCGTCTTCAGCATCCGCAGAGCGTCCGCCAGGGGCAGATCCGCGCCCAGCGCGCGACCGCACATGGCCTCCGCCGCGGCCATGCTCTCCCGGGCGGAGTTTTCATAGTCCGGAACGCTGCGGTTGGAAAGCAGCCCAATGGCGTTCTGCATGTGGGCGTCCACCGCAGCAAAGCCCGTGTCCGCCGCCTCCCCGATCTCGCGGATCTCGTTGTCATCCGTGATCTGCACGATATTGCCGTCCAGGAACCGGTACCCGGCGTACTCCTTCTCGAACACGGCGTTGAACAGCTCGTAGGGGTGCAGCGAACCCAGGTACCTGTCCTTCTCCGCGAACTGCGCCGCCATGTACTCGATCAGCGTCAGGACGTCGTCGTAGTCGTCGTGCAGCACCGTGTTCCCCACGACCTTCAGCATCTTCACTTCGTCGTTTCCCTTGCTGGAGGAATAGGACACCGGCTTGCCGTACACGTCGCGCAGCACCTGCACCCAGAACTCCGTGGAGGTACCGCCGGAGGCCACCGCCACCGACGAAATCTTGTGGAACGCCTCGTCGTACAGCCAGTTGATGGCGTTCAGCAGGCTGATGCGGGTGCGCTTGTCCAGCCCGCCCAGCTGCAGCCTTGTATTCACCGGCTTGATGCCGTTCCTGTCGGAAAAGCCCTTCCGGATCTGGACCTTAAAAGGGGTGTTGTCTTTAGGCATGGTCGATATCTCCTTTAAGTTTCTTCGTTCGTAGACGCCGGGACTGCATCCGATGATACGTACCGGTGGACCCAATCGATAATCTGCTCTATAGGATCATTCTCGTAGATCCTGCCGATAGTGCCTTGCGTGATGGGCGGATCCTCCATAGTAAAATAGGTGTACTCAAGACGGCAGCCGTCATAGTATCCTCTATCAAAAGGCTGCCTATCTTCCTCGTCCATGTTCTCAAACTCGCGGATCTTCGCGATCTCCGAGTAGGATAAAAGCTCCGCGAAGGCGTCGTCATCATCGATGGGAACGATCTGATCGACGGTCGTCTGTGTATGCTTGTCCGTACGGCTGATAACACAACGCCTGTCCATGTAATCAATGGTGGTCGTTTCCACAGAAAAAGAAGGAAACATGGTTTCAAAGCAGGACTTCGTCTGGAATTGGATCTGCCAGATATACCTGGAATAGTCCACAGCCTGGCCTTTTTTCCGCCTTGAGATCTCGTCCCGAAGTCTTTTCAACTTACGAATGTATTCCTGGCAGGAGCTAGACCACACTTCATATTCCATCCTAGAACTTTTGGATCTTTTAAGCGAAGGTTCCCTCCGGCGCTTTTCTGCCAAATCCTGCTCCAGTTCCTGCTGTTTTTGCATCAATTCATCAAGAGTATACCCGCGGAGCGAATCCTGGATGCCGCCATCTTCCCAACGATAATTAGAGCTTGGAATCAACAGATGATCGTAATTATACAGCATTGGTTTGATCTCCTGTTTAATACACTTACATATCCTATGCTTCGGCCTACGCCCGGGTTTTCCTCCCGATCACATTCACCCAGCCTTCGTCCTGTCTGCCTTCGCGCACGTCCTTAGTCTCGAAGGCTTCCAGAACCTCCAGGCCTGTCTTTTCAAACAGTTCACGGCAGCCGTCCAGGGTCATGTCGTGGAAATAGCGGCCGTCCTTTTCGCGGTCCGATGATCCTTCCTTCCAACTGGCATACAGCACGCCGCCGGGCTTCAGCAGGCGCTTCAGGCGCCGCATCACGTCCTCCAGGTCCTCCGCGCGCACGTGCAGCAGGGAAGCGCAGGCCCAGATGCCGTCGTAGTCTTCTACGTCGGTCAGATCCTCAAACCGCAGGCACCACACGGGAATGCCCAGCATTTCGCCAGCCATCCGGCAGACCTCCTCCGAGGCGTCAAAGGCCTCCACCTCGTAGCCCGCCTGCAAAAAGGCCAGGGCGTCGCGGCCGCTGCCGCAGCCCGCGTCCAGCAGGCGGCCGCCCGGCTTCACATGGGCCAAGAACCGCTGCCGGCACTCGCTCATGTCCGCGTGAAGTGTTCCGGAAATGAAAGCCTCCGCGTTTTGGTTGTAATAGTCAATCGTCTTGTTCATAGTCCAATATAAGGGTAATACTCCCAGTCTCTTCCGTTGTTACCCTAATCGAAATATGAAAACGGAATTTCACACTCACCATCACCGTACTCTTCGAGATATGCTTCTAGTTCCTCATCACTCAGATCTTCCCAAAGAGTCTCGACAGGATACTGGTCATTTAAAACGTCAGATATTCCTTCCGGAGTATCACTGACATAAATCTTCCCTGTATCAGGATTCTTATAGCAATATAGTGCTTCAATTTTCTCATCAGGTAACTGGAGAAAATCTACGAAGATTTCTGATAATTCCGTTTCTTTGTCAGCATCAGGAAGTAGCCTTCTTAACTGCGTTCTATTTAAATCACTAAGGAATAGTGATTTCGAAATAATATGTTCTTTAATCAATGCCACTTTGTTCTTAGAAAGACCTTTTAAGCAATATGCTTGAAATACAAAATCGTCATATCCCTTCCATTCATAGGAAGTTCCTCGTGATGATACTACGT
>JAGAEH010000053.1 GCA_017613225.1 Lachnospiraceae bacterium | reverse complement strand
TCCCGCAGGTTCTGCAGATCTTCCTCGAACTGCCGCTTCATGGCCGCCCACATCTCGGCTTCCATGGGGGTGCCCATCAGGCAGTACAGGTCGTCGTAACGTCCGTAGACGCCGATCAGATCCAGGTTATTGCGCAGCCCTTCGGGGTGCTTTTCCGCCATGTACCGCAGCAGCGCGCGGAAAGTCTGGCGCTCTCCCAGTCCGCCGCGGATGTCTCTGGCGTAGAACGCGGTCTTTACGGCGAACAGAGGGTCCGCCTTCCAGGCCTCAGCGAACAGGCGGGTGATCCGCGCTTCCTCGGCGTTTCTCAGGGCGCCGACAGTACCGAACAGGTCCAGTCTGGCGTCGCCGGTGGTGTTCAGCGCGGCAGCGCCGTTTTCAGTTCTGGTAAACGCAGCATTTATTCTGGCTGCTTCAGCGAAAGTCATTTTTGCTTCCTCCCTTCCGGGATGGCTCTGCATCCCTCCTCTTCATTGTTTTCATGACCCGTCTTTTGCGGATTCGAACCGCTCAGCAGATTTATGAAGTCTGGTTTTACCGATGTTCTTTGCTGTAAGGGTCACATGTTTCAGGACACGTCATTATTCAGTTGTAAATCGTCCAGATGATTTCCTTGATCCTATCGCTTGCTGTGCGTGTCCCATTATTAAGCGCGGAGGAGGGTGCCCCTCCGCGCGTTAATTCCGATCAACCGCACTTCCTGGCGTCGTTCTCCCTTACGACGACGATGTCGTCCAGGGTGACGTCCAGGATCGCGGCCAGGATGACCAGGTTGTCGATGGTGGGCATCGCGTCCCCGTGGATCCACTTGTAGATCGCCTGGGGGGTGGTGAAGCCGAACACCGTCTGCATCTGCCTCACGGACAGTCCGGCCGCGGTCCTCAGCCTGTTGATGTTCTGTCCGGTGGCTGTCATGTCGATGAATGGAATATTGAACATTTTTGCCTCCTTTCGCACAATAAAAAATGCCGTCTGCCTTCCAGGACAAGCGGCACGATTGGCTGTGAATGATCTGTCACCGTTTGGCGCGCATGGCACCCGGTTCCAGATACACACTTGATCCGGTCCTTGAAAGGCAATGTGAAATAAGCCGTTCAGCTTTTTCGGCTGAGGGCATGATACTGTCCCGACGATCGTACAGGCAGAGTGTTCTGTTCGAGTTGTACAGCAGCGTTTGCAGCATTGTCCATACCTTTCCGGACCTGAGGCCCTTTTTGTTCTGCGTGATAATATACCATCGCATCCGCGGTTTGTCATTAAACTGCTGGTATATTTTTGTGAACTTTTTCTGAATTCTCCTATTTTGTACTGTGTTTTTTCAGTGTCTCCAGCAGCCACAGCCCTGTTTCGGTGTAGTCCTCCGTCTTAAAGCCGCTGTAGGTGAGCACGCTGTATTTGATCATGGAGCAGGCTTCCGGCTGTTTGGAGAGGGCCCACATGCAGTAGGAGATCTTCTCCTTTTCCAGCAGCTCGATCCACTTGTCCGCGCTTTCGATATCCCTGGGGGTACCGCCGCTGGCCGCGGTGATGCCGTACTCGGTGACAAATACGGGCAGGCCGCTTTGGCTCACCTCCTCCGTCATGGCGCGGAACTCTTCGCCGTGGCTGGCGGAGTAAAAGTGCAGCGTATACATGACGTTTTCGAAGTCCAGCGGATCTGCCGCCACGCTTCTGAGGTCCTTGGACCAGTCGGGGTTCCCCACGATGATCACGGAGTCCGGATCCTTTTCCCGGATCACCGGGATCACCTGTTCGGCATAGCCCTTCACCGCGGCCCAGTCCACGCCGTTGGGCTCGTTGCAGATCTCGTAAAGGACGTTATCATGGTCCTTGTACGTCTCCGCCATCTCCGCGAAGAAGAGCTTCGCCTCCTCCACATAGGTGTTGGGATCGCCGTCGCTTAAGATGTGCCAGTCGATCAGCACGTACATGTCGTGGGCCTTTGCCAGCTCCACGCCCTTCGCGATGTCCTTTTTATGCTGCTCCTTGTCGCCTTTGGTGCAGTAGCCGATGGTGCCCATGCCGTAGGTGTACATGGCCAGGCGGAAGAGGTTTACGCCGTCCTGCTCCGCCAGTTCCTTAAACAATTCCTCATTCAGGAAGGATTCTGAGGTGATCAGGCCGTTCACGCTGACGCCCCGGAGCATCACCGTCTCCCCCTTTTCATCACAGAGCTTGCCGTCCTTTACCTGCAGTCTTCCACAGGAAGAGGGACGGGCCCGGCCGTCGTTTACGGCGCTGCCGGAAGCTCCCCCGCAGCCGGCCAGGGCCGCGGCGGACAGCACAGCCGCCAAGATCAATGACAGTATTCTTCTCCGTTTTACGATCAGTTTCATGTGATACCTCCTGATCCGATCCAGGCATTTGCCTTATAAAAAGACAATAGCGAAAAACCGCCTGTTTTGCAAGCCTTCTCACTCTCCCGTCAGGCGAGCCGGATGGAAATCTGCGTTATTGAAACCTGCGGGCATTTATACTACCATAGAGCCACAGACAAAGACGACCGGTCACAGGGCAGGCGCCAGGTACGGATCGGCAAAATCCGTAAACGCCTGGCGCAGCCCGCAAAAGTGAATAGGAGGATAGAAAAATGGAACTTGGAAAAAAGATCAGACAACTGCGTTTCAAGGCAGGCATGACCCAGGAGCAGCTGGCAGAACGGCTGGGGATCGCCCCTCAGTCCGTCTCCAAATGGGAGAACGCGGTGGCGATGCCGGACATCACCCTGCTGCCCATGCTGGCGGAAGTCTTCGGCATCAGCATCGACGACCTGTTCGACCTGACCGTGGAGCAGCGCCTGAACCGCATTGAAAACCGCATGGACGTGGAGGAGGAGCTCCCCCAGGACATCTTCATGGAATACGAAGAGTTTTTAAAGACTCAGATGAACGATGAGAAATACAAAAAGCGGGCCACCGAGCTGATCGCCTACCTGTACTGGCACCGCATGAACGCCGCCGCGCAGCAGGTGCGCCGCTACGCGAAGGAGGCCATCCGCCGGACGCCGGAGGAAAAGGGCTGTCAGTGGATGCTCATGGACGCGGAAAAAGATGCCGGCTGGGACTGGAACATGAACAACCATTCCGCCGCCATCGAGTTCTATGGCGAACTTGTCAAAGAAAAGCCGGACAACAGGATGTCCTATTACTATCTGCTGGACAACCTGATCGCCGACCACCGGACCGCCGAAGCCGAGCAGGTGCTGGAAAAGATGAGCAAGCTGGAAGGCGTGACCCCCATGGTCGTCCTGTCCTACCGGGCAGGCATTGCCCTGGCGCGCTTTGACGAGCCCGCCGCGGACCGGATCATGGAGGATCTGGCAGCGCAGTATCCGGAGGACTCCATCGCCCTGTTCGAAGTGGCTCAGTACCACGCCAAAAAGTGTGATTACCAGAAGGCCATCGAATACTACGAGCTCAGCTTCGAGAAGGAGAAGCGCCGCCCCAGGTTTACCGACGAACTGATGGGCATCGCCGACATCCATAAGATCATGGGCGACTATCAGAAGGCCGCGGAGACCTGGGACCGGATCATCGATCTGCTGCAGACCGAGTGGCACATGACCGAGGAGACCGAGCTGAAGAACGCCATGAAGACAAAGGCGCAGCTGCTGGAAAAAGCGCAGAAATAAGCCTTATGTGCGGTCCGTAATGCCGCGGCAGAACACACAGAACACACGGGGACGGTCCTTTTGTGT
>JAGAEH010000052.1 GCA_017613225.1 Lachnospiraceae bacterium | reverse complement strand
GAGGAGATGAAGAAGGTGGAGTCCATCCCCTGCACCTCCTGCAAGTACTGCGTGGAGGGCTGTCCGATGGAGATCAACATCCCCCGCATCTTCGCGGCACGCAACAAGCAGCTGATCTTCAACGCCGCGGAGGCCGGCAAGCGTGACTACGGCTTCGCCACCAGGGACAAGGGCAAGGCCAGCGACTGCGTGGGCTGCGGCCAGTGCGAGAGCGTGTGCCCCCAGCACCTGCCCATCATCGAGCTGCTGCAGCAGATGGCGGAGATCTTCGACTAAAGAGATTTATCCAGAAAGGATTCTTCGCCTTCGGCTCAGAATGACAGACTGATCGTCATCCTGAGCGGAGTCGAAGGATCTTATCAGAGAAATAGGGGACGGTCTCGTGACCGTCCCCTTTTTGTGTCTGTATGGAAGATGTATCCCCGCCGGGCATTATTCAAATACGCCCTTTACCAGCACTTCTCCGTTCCACATCATGGGCCTGCCCTTGGCAAAGACGGCGTCGATGCTCAGATCGTCGCCGTAGAGGACCAGATCCGCGTCGAAGCCTTCGGCCAGCTCGCCCTTTTTCTTCATGCCCAGCGCCCGGGCGGGATTCTTTGTGATGGGACGCACCGCGTCCGGAATGGAAAAACCGAGGTCCTTCACCAGCACCCGCACCACGTCGTGCAGCATGGAGATCTTCCCCACGCCGATGCCCACCATCTCCTTTTTCTCGTTCCAGATGGGCATGCTGCCGTTGCTGTCGGAGCTCAGGGTGACGCGGCTTACGTCCACCTGCTCCATGGCGGCGGCCAGCTGCAGCGCGGCCTTTTTGGCGTCGCCGGCGGTAAAGTCGATGAAGCCGCCCATGTGCCCGAAGCGCACGGCGTCCTCGAAGCAGTTGCCCAGATGGGTGGGGCGGAATACGGTGATGGGCAGGTCGCAGCGGCTCACGGCGTCAAAAAGGACGGAGAGCCCGCCGGGCATGCGGCCGGTGTGGAGGTGGACGATGCCCGCCTTGCCGGAGATCAGTCCCGCTACCCGCGCCTGGGCGCCCAGGCGGATCAGTTCGTCGGCGGTGATCTGCGGTCCCCGGTGGTCGCTGATGGCGATCTTCACGCCGATCACCGGATCGATGAAGGCGATGTCCCGCTCTACGCTGCCGGTCAGGGTGGGAGAGGGGAAGTCGTAGCTGCCGGTGAGGCACCAGGCGGAGATGCCCTGCTCCCGAAGCGCGCCGATCTTGGAGACCAGGTTCTCCACGCTGCGGGTGATCCCGTCCGTGCCCAGAAGGCCCACCAGGGACGTGACGCCGCCTTCGACGATGGAGCGCAAAGTGATCTCCGGGACTTTATAGATGAAACCGCCTTCGCCGCCGCCTCCGGTCACGTGCACATGCTGATCGAAGTAGCCGGGGACAGCCACGCGGCCTTCCGCGTCATAGCTTTCGGCCAGTGCGCCGTAAACGGACAGGTCACCGCCCACAGCGGCAATCTCGCCGCCGGCAAACAGCAGGTCGCAGGGTCCTGCCTGGGGAGAAAGGATGCGAACGTTGCGGATCAGTTTCAGTGCGGTATTCATGGGTCATCCTCCTGGAAAGGTTTGTACCGGTATTATAGCGCGCCGGGCGGCGGGGGACAACCATCCGCCTTGTCATGAACAATTTTTGCGGAATTGTATAATTCGTGACGACATGCCGGAATCGGACAGATTTCGTGCAAATTTTAACAAATAAACGATTGATATTTTAATAAATGTACAATATAATATCTCCGTTTTGAGTGCCACATTTTACATGTGGTGTTTCTGCGTGTTGTATTATATGCGGTATGATCCGCTCCGGACATAGGCCGAACGGAGGCAGACAGTGGCGAAAAAACAGCAAAACCAAATCGAGATCCCGAGCCTGGAAGAGCTGGAAGCCCTGTATCAAAAGGAAGTACGGCGTAAACGGGCCTTTTCCTCCGTGCGCGGAACGGTGTCCATCCTGATCACGGTGGCGGCGGTGGCGGTACTGGTCGCGGTGCTGCTTTTGCCGGTGCTGAAGATCTACGGGACTTCCATGAGCCCCACCCTGGACGAGGGAAACTATGTGATTTCCGTCAAGGGGAGCCGCTTTAAGACCGGGGACGTGTGCGGGTTCTACTACAACAACAAGATCCTGGTCAAACGCGTGATCGCTCAGGCTGGCGACTGGGTCAATATCGATGAAGACGGAAACGTCTATGTGAACGACGTAAAGCTGGAGGAGCCCTACGTGACGGATCTGGCATTTGGCGAGTGCGACATCGAACTGCCGTACCAGGTACCTGAATCCCGCATCTTCGTGATGGGGGACCACCGAAGCGTCTCCGTCGATTCCCGCAGCACCACCATCGGCTGCGTGGCGGAGGAGCAGATCGTAGGAAAGATCGTGTTCATCATCTGGCCCCTCAGCGCCTTTGGCGCAGTGAACTGAAAGAACAAAAGACGATAACCAAAGAAGGAACGGGCATTGGGCATTAAAAGAGGCAAAAACAGAACATTCTGCCGCAGTCTGTGGGTGAGGATCCTGGCGTGCATCGTCGTCTTCGTGACGACGTACGCGCTGGTGCTTCCTGCCATTACCCTGGATGAGCAGACCGCCTCTACCGAGCCCGGCATCGTGATCGAGACAAAGGAATCTTCCGCCCAGGAGAGCGCGGAGGAAGCGGCAAAGAAAGCGGCTTCGGATAATAAGGAAGAAAAGACCACGGAAGCTGCGGCAGAGCCTGCGTCCAAAGAAGAAAAGACCACGGAAGCGCCCACGGAGCCGGTGACCGAGAAGGAAAAGACCACGGAAGCGCCCACGGAGCCGGCCACCGAAAAGGAAAAGACCACGGAAGCGCCCACGGAGCCGGTGACCGAGAAGGAAAAGACCACTGAAGCGCCTACGGAGCCGGCCACCGAAAAGGAAAAGACCACGGAAGCGCCCACGGAACCGGCTACCGAAAAGGAAAAGACCACCGAAGCGCCGGCGGAGACCGAACCTGCCGAACAGGAAGAGGAAAAATCCGGCGAACAGACGGAAGAGACCCCTGCCGCGCAAACGGAGGAGCCCGGCGAACAGATCGGGGACAGTTCTGAGGAAAAGGCGGAGGATCCCTCCGGCGACCAGACCGGAGATCCGACTCAGTCCGAAGCGGAACAGTCCTCCGGAGAAGAGACGCAGGATCCGGAGGATCCCGCCTCAGCGGAACAGACAGAAGACAGCGAAGAGCAGTCTTCCGAACCCGGAGAGAGCCAGACCGATCCTTCAGAGACCGACACCCTGCCGGAAGAGACGCAGACCGCGGAGTATCCGGCCCAGGTATTTGAGCAGGTCATCGATACCCTGCGTGTCTTCGTTGACGCGCCGGAAGGCGCTTTCCCTGCCGGCACGGCGATGCAGATCGCCCTGGTGGAGGACGAGCAGATCCTGAAGACCATCACCGACGCGGTGGAAGGACAGGTAAAGTCCGTGGCCGCGGTGGACATCACTTTCATCTATAATGAAGAAAAGATCGAACCCCTGCAGCCCGTCCGCGTGAGTATCACCAGCGATGTCATCGCCCAGGCGGAGGATCCCTGCGTGGTCCACCTGAATGAAGAGGGCGAGGCGGAGATCATCGAACAGAAGACGGATGAGGAACTGGAAGAAGGTCCGGCGGAGAACGAGGTAGTGTTCGACGCGGAGAGATTCTCCATCTACGCCGTAGTGGATACGGAAACGATCACTACCCGGATCATCACGGCGGACGGCGAGGCTTATGCCGTTTCTGTCACCTACGACAGCACGGCTGAGATCCCGGAAGGGGCCGTCCTTGACGTGAAGGAGATCCTTCCCGGAACAGAGGCATACGAGCGCTATCTGGCAATGATCCATGAAGCGGCAAAGAAAGCGCAGGATCCGGCGGATGAGAATGCGGAGGGAGTTTCTGACGAGCCGGAGATCCCCTACGCGAGATTCTTTGACATTTCCATCTTAGCAAATGATGAAAAGATCGAGCCGGCGGCCCCCGTTCAGGTGGAGATCCGCCTGGCAGACGCGCCTGTGCAGGGAGTCGAAGAGGAACTGCTGCAGGTGGCACACATCCCGGACGGTGCAGAGACTGTGCAGACGGTAGAGGCTGTTGTCGAGCCGCAGGATCGGGACGGCTCGGAGCAGGTGATCAGCTTCAGCGCGGACAGCTTTTCCGTCTATTCGGTGTACAAGATCGAATCCCAAGGCGACACCTCGGCCCTGGACGGTAAGACCTTTGTGATGGTCACCTGGGATCCGGCCAACGATACGGGCATGAGCCTGACGACACAGAACAAGAACAACAGACTGGTGGCGACCCAGGTCTGGTTCCGCCATCAGCAGATGATCTACGCCGGGGACGCGGAAAAGCCTGCGCAGTGGACGTTCACCAAGGTGACGCAGGCCGACGTGGCCGCCGGCACGGTCACACAGGCGGTCTATGACAATGAAGGCAATATAGAAAACGGTGAGAACGTCCTCTACTTCATCTCTGCCGAGATCGACGGGGCGACAAAATACCTGAAGCCGGAAAACGGAAAGCTGACGCTGAGCGACACTGCGGTCCCGCTGCGGGTCCTGACGAGCGAAGGCTATCCCGGACAGGTCATGATCAAGAACGCGGCCGGAACGTCGAACCAGGATTACAGAATTAGTCATATGAAGCGGGAACGACTCTTTACCGGGACCAAATCCGAATCGGTCAATCAGAACGACTATTATACGCTGTTCGAGGTGAGTGACGTCAATATCGACGTGCAGAACGAACAGCATGTTGCCGATAAGGTGTCGGTATCCTCTCTGGAAAACGGAGAGACAGTCGTCGTCTATCAGAGCATCTGGAATGAAGCGCTGAAACAGTATGATATCTTTGCGGTGGACGGCTACGGCAACCTGGTACAGGTAAAAGACGAAGGCGCCACCATCGGCTGGTACACCTTTGAAGGCGACAACGGCACTTCAGCGATCGAATGGCGGTTCGTCGTCGGCTGGAATGACGCAACTGACAGCGAGAGCGGATACTACTGGCTGCAGAACGTGCAGACCGGAGCCTATCTGGCCCCCAGGGCGCTCTATGATGAAGACGGAAACAAGATCGCGGACGTGATCCTGCCCGGAAAAGATCCTGTCACCGGAGAGGACATCGTTGCCGGGACATCTCCTTCCTTCAATTACAGCTTGCAGCTGCCGGGCAGAGCGAACAATGAATTCGACTCCACGATCATCGCCTGGAGCAAGGCGGACGGAACAGAGGGCCTCTACTATAAGGAAGATCCGGATACCTTCTACGGGATCGGGATCGCCAAGGGCATCTACGGCGACGCAGATACTTTCAACTTTGCTTCCACAGCGGAAAAGATAACGGAGCAGCTGACCACCGCTCCGACGCTGGACAGCACGTCCATGGGCATCAAGATCACTATGTATGACTACCGGTCAAGGACGTGGATGTCAAATGTGATCGGCTCTGATGAGGTGTCGCAGATCACCCCGAATTCGGACAATCTTTCCACCGGAACGGGAATCGGTGATTTTGTTCCGGGGCTGGTTGAAAAGACGCTGAGCGAAAACGGGATCCCGGTATCGATCTATACGGGGGAATTGACGAAGCTGTTTACGGATAATGACGAGCTGGTATCCGGACCCACCCAGGCCAATCACCTGTTCCTGCAGAGCGCCTACAGTGAGACAGGTTACTTTGAGTATAATTCCGCGCTCAACTATGCCTATCTGGAAAGCGACGGAAACTTCACGGTCTATAACCAGCTAGGAGCTCCGGATAAGGACAGCGTAAGAAACCATGGCGCTTTCCTTCCGTACAGCGAGCTTAAGCCGGACGTCTACTTGAATGGGAAAAACACGGTTGATGAGTTCCGCATCCCGCTCTCTCCGGACAACCCGCGGTATAACG
>JAGAEH010000051.1 GCA_017613225.1 Lachnospiraceae bacterium | reverse complement strand
GTCTGCTGGGGCGCTACCAAGAAGATCGATGAGCTGGGCGGCAAGGTCATCTCCATCTCCGGTCCCGACGGCTACATCGTAGATCCCGACGGCATCACCGGCGACAAGATCGACTACCTGCTTGAGATGCGTGCTTCCCGCCGCAACAAGGTCAAGGACTATGCCGACAAGTACGGCGTTGAGTTCTTTGAAGGCCAGAAGAGCTGGGGCCGCGTAGGCGCTGACGTTTACATGCCTTGCGCACTTCAGAACGAAGTCCGCATCGAGGATGCCGAGCGCATGATCGCCGAGAACAGCACCAACATCTACATCGAAGTCTCCAACATGCCTACCACCAACGAGGCCATGAAGGCCCTGAAGGATGCCGGCTGGAAGATCGCTCCTTCCAAGGCTGTCAACGCGGGCGGCGTTGCCGTTTCCGCTCTGGAGATGAGCCAGAACGCCGAGAAGCTGTCCTGGACCTTCGAAGAAGTTGATGAGAAGCTGCATGGCATCATGAAGAACATCTACGCCAACAGCGTTGCCGCTGCCAAGAAGTATGGCATGGAAGGCGACCTGGTGGCCGGCGCCAACCTGGCCGGTGCCGCAAAGGTCATCCAGGCCATGGTCGACCAGGGTGTCTGCTGATTCCAGAAAGCACCTGAGATCGGGGACGCGGTGAGAGCCGCGTCCCTTTTCTTTTCTGTTCCGCCCCGAACCCCGGGGCTTCTTTTTCTGCGCTTTTTTCGTGAGCAAAAACAAATATGAAAGAAATGCTTGCCATTTGTATTATCCCCGATATATATTAATGATGACAAATGTCGTTTTTGCCGCATTCGAAACGAAGCGCCAGAACGGGGCAGCAGAGATCTGGAGAGCTGATATGAAGAGAACAGAAGAAAACAAACCGCTGTACATTACGATGGCAGACGATATCCGCGCGGGCATAGCCAGCGGAAAGTATCCCCCCGGCAGCCGCATCCCCACGGAGGCGGAGCTGGAGACGATCTACGGCGTCAGCAGGATCACCGTGCGCAAGGCAATGGAGCTGCTGGTGAACGAAGGCGCGGTCACGCGCCGCCGCAAAGTGGGCAGCTTTGTCAGTGAAAAGAAGATGGTCCGCTATTTGAACAAGGGCATGAGCTTTACGCAGATGTGCGAGCGGAACGGCAGCGTGGCCGGCGCCCGCTTTTTGTCGGCGGAGCTGGTGGCCACCTGGCCCTGTCTGACCAGGGAGCTGGAGCTGGGAAAGGGAGAGGACCGGGTCCTGTGCATCCGCCGCCTGCGCACCTGCAACGGCATCCCGGTATCCATCGAGGAAAACTATTTTTCCCGGGCCTGCTCCTTCCTGCTGTCGGAGGATCTGGAAGGTTCCCTGTACGAGATCCTCGCGGATCACGGGATCCGGATCGGCAACAGCGAAAAGACGCTGGGCATCTGCTATGCCAGCAAAGAGCAGGCGGAGATGCTGAACGTCAGCGAAGGCGAGGCCCTGATCCAGATGCAGGATCTGGTGTTCGACATCGAGGGAAAGCCTATCTTCCGCGGCAAGGAGATCGTGGACTCCGGCCGCTTCGACTACAGGATCCATCAGGAGGCATGAGATGATCAGAGTTTTGGGGATCGGAGACAACGTCTGCGACAAGTACCTGCACACAGGGACCATCTATCCCGGCGGAAACGCCATGAACATCAGCGTGTTCAGCCATTTTCTGGGAGCGGAAGCCGCCTATCTGGGGGTGTTCGGCGACGATGAAGTGGGGGAGCACATCTACAGCGTGGTGAAGGACCTGGGCATCGACCTGTCCCACTGCCGCTTTGAGCACGGCGAGAACGGGCTGGCCAGAGTCCAGCTGATCGACGGCGACAGGACCTTCCTCCCCGGCAACCGGGGCGGGATCAGCCGCGTCAAGCCGCCGGTGCTCTCCGGCCTGGACATGGAGTATATCAGCACCTTCGACCTGGTGCATACCAGCATCTACAGTTCCATGGAGCACGAGCTGGAGCGCCTGGGCAGCTGCGGCGTCTTCCTGTCCATGGACTTTTCCAACCACGGCACGGAGGAATACCTGCGGACCTGGTGTCCTTTCGTGGACGCGGCCATCGTCTCCTGCGGGAACGCCCCCATGGAAGAGATCCTGGCGAAGATCGAAGCCATCAAAAGCTACGGCTGCAGGCACATCGTCATCGCCACCCGGGGCAGCAAAGGCGCGGTGGTGGACGTGGACGGAAAGATCTACGAACAGTCTCCCTGCCTGGTGAAGGCCATCGACACCCTGGGCGCCGGCGATTCCTTCCTGTGCTGCTTCCTGGTCAACTACCTGGACGGCATGAAGAACGTGAAGGACTTCCCCGTGATCGGCGAGATGAAGGGGCTGACCACCGTTGAGGATTACAAGGACGCCCTGATAAAGATCAGCCTGTACCGCGCGGCGGTATTTTCCGCCGAAGAGTGCAGCAAATACGGCTCATTCGGCCACGGAAAAGTGGTGGGGCTGACGGAGGAAGACAGGAAAGTCATGAAGTGATGCGGAGGGGCGGTCCCCGCCCCCCCAAGAAAAGGGCTGCCAAAAGGCGGCTCTTTTCCTATTGTATTCTTTTTCAACTTACAGTATAATCAGCCATTATCACGTTTGGATGGTTTATATGAAAGCATATATTGAAATGACCACAGAGGAGCGCCTGGCCGCGCTGGAGGAGCTGCGCGGACAGTTTGAGGAAGAAAAGGCCGCCGGCCTGAAGCTGGACATGTCCCGGGGCAAGCCCGACGCGACCCAGCTGAACCTCAGCATGGACATGCTGCAGCAGAACCCCTACGACCTGATCTTCACCCGCAAGGGCACCGACGTGCGCAACTACGGCGAGCTGGCGGGCGTGGACGAGGCGAAGGAATTCTTCGCGGACCTGCTGGGCGTCAAAATGGAGAACGTGTTCATGGGCGGGCAGAGCAGCCTGGCCCTGCTGTACGATACGGTGATGAAGGCCTACGTGTTCGGCGTGTACGGCGGAAGCAAGCCCTGGGGCAAGCAGGAAAAGTGCAAGTTCCTGTGCCCGGTGCCCGGCTACGACCGTCATTTTCTGATCACCCAGGAATTCGGCATCGAGATGATCAGCATCCCGCTGTCGGAGACCGGCCCCGACATGGAGATGGTGAAGGAATACGTGGAAAACGACCCTGCCGTGAAGGGCATCTGGTGCGTGCCGAAGTATTCCAACCCCACGGGCTGCACCTATTCTCCCGAAACGGTGGAAGCCTTCGCGGCGCTGAAGCCCGCGGCGGACGATTTCCGCATCTTCTGGGACAACGCCTATTTTGTGCACTGCTTCCGGGAAAAGGACGACGAGCTGGCCAACATCTTTGAGGCCTGCAGGCGCCACGGCAGCGAGGACATGGTCTACGAATTCCTGTCCACCAGCAAGGTCACGTTTTCCGGCGCCGGCGTGGCTGTCTTCATCGCCAGCGAGGCGAACGTCAAGTTCCTGACGCGGCAGATCAGCGTGCAGACCCTGGGCTACGACAAGATCAACCAGCTGCGGCACGTGAAATTTTTCAAAAACGTGGAAGGCCTGTGGGAGCACATGAAGAAACAGGCGGATTACCTGCGGCCCAAATTCGATCTGGCGCTGGCTGTGCTGGAAGATGAGCTGAGCGGCTTTGAAGTCGGCCGCTGGACCAATCCCAACGGCGGATACTTCATCAGTTTTGACGGCCTGCCCGGAACGGCGAAACGTACGGTGGAGCTCTGCGCGGAGGCAGGGCTGAAGATCACGCCGGCGGGATCCTGCTTCCCCTACGGAAAAGATCCGGAGGACAAGAACATCCGCCTGTGTCCCAGCTATCCCAGCCTGAAGAAGCTCTATCAGGGCATGCGGCTGTTCTGCATGTGCGAGAAGATCGCGGCACTGGAGACGCTGGTATAATAGAAAAAGGTGAAAAGGGGACGGATCTCCCTGCACATTTCAAAAAAT